>NZ_CP134981.1:39642-339642 GCF_039360445.1 Buchnera aphidicola (Periphyllus koelreuteriae)
GTTTTTTTTTTATATTATTATTGTTATTGTTTAATATTTTTATTTTAAAAATAAAAATTTAGAAATAATAAATATTAAATTAATTATATTTATATTAAAGTTTTATTATTTTTATATATAATTTTTTTTTAAAATATATAAATTAAAATTTTTATTTTATTTTTATAATATATTATTTTTTTTTAAAAAAAATAAAAAAATAAAAAAAAATTCTTATTAATTGTGAGAAAAATTCAAATGAATATATTTAAAAAATATATTAATCCTATTTTAAAAAAAAAGAAAAGAAAAATTAAAAGAAAAATAAATTTTTCTTTTGAATTATTCCCCTCATCTAAATTAATTTTAAAAAAAAATTTTATTTCTTCAATAAATAAAATAAATTCTTTAAATCCTACTTTTATTTCTGTGACTCATAGATCTAATAATAAAAAAAAAAATAATACATATAATTTTATTAAAACTATAAAAAATTATATAAATTCTCAATTAGTTCCTCATATTACATGTATTAATAATACTCGTGAAGAATTAAAAAATATTATAAAAAAATATTTAAATAAGAAGATAAAACATGTTATTGCATTAAGAGGAGATTCTTTAAAATTAAATAAAAAATATAAAATATATGCAATAGATTTAATTATTTTATTAAAAAAAATTTCTGATTTTTATATTTCAGTTGCGGCATATCCTGAAGTTCATCCAGAAGCAAAAAGTGAAAGATTTGATTTAATTAATTTAAAAAATAAATTTGATGCTGGTGCTGATCAAGCAATTACTCAATTTTTTTTTGATATTGAAACATTTTTACGATTTCGAGATAAATGTTCTGGAATTGGAATTAAAAAAAAAATTATTCCGGGTATTCTTCTTATAAATAATTTTAATCAAGTTTATAAATTTTGTTTATTTTCAAATATTTATCTTCCCAAATGGATTAAAAATTTATATTTAAAATCTAATAATTTTAAAGATAATACAATTGGTTTAAATATTGCTATAAATATGATTAAATCTCTTTATAAAGAAGGTGTATATGATTTTCATATATATACTTTAAATAAATTAAATTTTTCTTATTCTGTATGCAATGCCATAAATTTAAATTAAAAGATCTTTTGTTTAATATAAATTTTTTTTAAAAAATTCTGATATAATAATTTTTATATTTATTTATATTAAAATTTTAAAAATTTATTTTATAATTTATTATATATAATTTTGTAAAAATTTTTTAATTATCAAAAATAATAATTTTTTATATTAAGGATTGAAAAATTTTGAAAAAAAATATAGTTGTTTTAGCATATTCTGGAGGATTAGATACTTCTGCTATTATTCCATGGATTAAAGAAAATTATGATTTAGATGTTTTTTCTTTAGTTGTAGATATTGGTCAATCTAAAAATGATTTAAAAGGAATAAAAGAAAAAGCAATAAAATCTGGATCTATTGAATGTAAGATTTTAGATTTAAAAGAAATTTTTGTAAAAGAATATATTTATCCTTTATTAAAATCAGGTTCTTTATATGAAGGAAAATATTTTTTAGGAACAGCTATTGCTAGACCAATTATAGCTAAAGCACAAGTTGAATTAGCAAAAAGAATTAATGCGTTTGCTATATCTCATGGCGCTACAGGAAAAGGAAACGATCAGGTTAGATTTGAAATTAATTATTCTACATTAGCTCCAGAATTAAAAGTTATTGCCCCATGGAGAGAATGGGAATTTAAATCTAGAGAAGATCTTTTAAATTATTTAAGAAAAAAAAATATTTCAACAGATGCAACATTAAAAAAAATATATAGTAGAGACGAAAATATATTGCATATTTCAACTGAAGGTGGTCTTTTAGAAGATTTATGGAATGAACCTCAGGAAGAGTGTTGGGTTTGGACAAATAGTGTTGAAAATTCTCCAAATATTCCAGAATATATTTTATTAAAAATAAAAAATGGTTGCGTTGTTTCAATTAATAATAAAAAAAAAACACCTTTTAAATGTTTAAAAAAATTAAATCAACTTGGATCTCTTCATGGAATAGGAAGAGTGGATATAGTAGAAAATAGAATTACTGGTTTAAAATCTCGTGGTTGTTATGAAACACCTGGTGGAACAATAATGAATGAAGCAATTAGATCAATTGAGCAATTAGTTTTAGATAAAGAATCTATGAAATGGAAGTCTCAATTATCTATAGAAATGTCACATATTATTTATGAGGGAAAATGGTTTTCTCCTATTAGATATTCTATTCAATCTGCTATTGATAGTTTATCTCAATATATTACTGGTGAAGTTGTATTAAAATTATATAAAGGTAGTGTTACAGCAGTTCAAAAAAAGTCTATGTATTCATTGTATTTAAAATCTTATTCTACTTTTGGATCGGATTCTGTATATAAACAATCAGATGCAACAGGTTTTATTAATCTTTTTTCTCTTTCTTCGAAAATTAGATCGATTCAAAATAAATAATTTATTTTAACAAAATTTTTTATAATGGAAAAGATAATATGGCTCTTTGGGGTGGACGATTTTTAAAAAAACCAAATTCTCTTTTTAAAAAATTTAATAATTCTTTAAAAATAGATTATGTTTTAATTAAAGAAGACATAAAAGGATCAATTGCATGGTCTAAAATTTTATTAGATAGCAAAATAATTAAAAAAAATGAACAAAAACAATTAGAAACAGCATTAAATTTAATATATAAAGAAATTAAAAATACTCCAAAAAACATTTTATTAAGTAACTCAGAAGATATTCATTCTTGGGTAGAAAAAAAATTAATTTATATGTTAGGAGATATTGGTAAAAAAATTCATACAGGACGTAGTAGAAATGATCAAGTTACGACAGATTTGAGGTTATGGTGTAAAAATAAAATAAATAGTATAAAAAAAAATATTTTAAATTTAAAAAAATCATTATTGTATTTATCTGAAAAATATTTTTCTGTTATTATTCCTGGATATACACATTTACAACATGCTCAACCAATATTATTTTCTCATTGGTGTTTAGCTTATTTTGAAATGTTAAGTCGGGATTTTGATAGATTAAGTGATTCATTTAAAAGAGTTGATATTAATCCTTTAGGTTCTGGAGCATTAGCTGGAACAGGTTGGAAAATAAATAGAAACAAATTATCTAATTTTATGAATTTTTCTAAAACAAGTAGAAATAGTTTAGATAGTGTTTCTGATCGAGATTATGTTATTGAGTTATTATCAATATCTTCAATAGGAATGATGCATTTATCAAGATTTTCTGAAGATTTAATATTTTTTAATTCTGTTGAATGTAATTTTATTGAATTATCAGATGATATTACATCAGGTTCTTCATTAATGCCTCAAAAAAAAAATCCAGATGCATTAGAATTAATTAGAGGAAAAACAGGAAGAGTATATGGTTCTTTAATAAATATTTTAGTTTTATTTAAAGGATTACCATTATCATATAATAAAGATATGCAAGAAGATAAAGAAGGATTATTTGATTCATTAAAAACATGGAAAGATTGTTTAAAAATTTCTAAAATAATTTTATTAGGATTAAAATTAAATAAATATGTATGTGAAAAATCAGCTGAAAAGGGTTATTCTAATTCTACAGATTTAGCTGATTATTTAGTTAAAAAAGGAATTAGTTTTAGGGAGTCTCATCATATTTCTGGAAAAATAGTTTTATATGCAATAAGTAAAAAAAAATCTTTATCTCAATTAAATTTAAATAAATTACAAAATTTTTGTAAATTAATTAAACAAGATATATATAAATATATTACATTAAAAAAATGTTTAAAACAAAAAAATTCTAAAGGGGGGACTTCACCAAAACAAGTGTTATCCGCAATTAAAAAATATAAAATAGAGATTTTAAAAAAAAATATTAATTAATTTATTATATTTCAAAATTAATTTGTTATTTTTTTTTAATAATTTTTTTATTTTTATTTTTTAAAATTTTTATATTAAAATTATTTTTTATATTATTTATAAAATTTAAGGGATTTATTATGAATAATTTTATACATTTTTTTCATAAATATGTATTAATTTTTTCTATATGGTTTATTTCATTTTTTTTTATTATTTCTTTATCAATTAAAGATTTATTTTTTAAAGCTAAATTTATTAATATCAATCGTTTAATTTATCTTGTAAATAAAAAAGATTCTTTTATTATAGATTCTCGATCTAGAAAAAATTTTTTGTCAGGTCATATTCCAAATTCTTTAAATATTCCATTTAAAAAAATTAATGATTTTGATATTAAAAAATTATTTTATTTAAAAAATAAAAAAATTATTTTTATTTTTGATTCTCATATTTATTTAAATCATTATATAAAAATTTTTATAAATGTTGGTTTTAAAAAATTATATATATTAAAAAATGGATTAGATAAATGGAACGCTAAGAATTTACCATTAATTTCTAAAAATAATTTATAAAAAATTTTTATATATTAAATTTTTAAAAAAAACAAAAGTATGTAAAAATATAAAAAAAAAAGAAAAAATATATAAAAATTAATAATAAGAGATTGTTTTATGTTGAATAAAAAAAATAATATAACAAACGATGAAGTGACTTTTCAAATTCATAAAATTTATGTTAAAGATTTATCTTTTGAATCTCCTAATTCTCCAAATGTTTTTAAAGAAAATTGGAATCCAAAAATTTCTTGTGATTTAAATAATATTTTTGATAAATTAGAAAAGAATCTATTTGATGTTACTTTAAGAGTAATAGTAAAAGTTCATATTAATTTAAAATTGATATTTTTATGTGAAGTTCATCAATCTGGAATTTTTTATATTCAAGGAATGTCTAAAAAAAAACTTCTTTATTGTTTAGGTGTATATTGTCCTAATATTTTATTCCCCTATTCTAGAGAGTGTATATCTAATTTAACATCAAAAGGTGGGTTTCCTCAATTAAATTTAGAGCCAGTAAATTTTGATTCTATGTTTAATAAAAATAATATTAAAAAATAATGTATTTTTTTAAAAAATTTTAAAAAAATATTATTTTGTTAACAATAATTATTTGATTATTGTTAACGATATTTTATAAAAAATAAATAATTTAATTTAATCGTCTAAAAAACTTTTTAATATTTCTGATCTACTAGGATGTCTTAATTTTCTTAATGCTTTTGCTTCTATTTGTCGAATACGTTCTCTGGTTACATCAAATTGTTTTCCAACTTCTTCTAATGTATGATCTGTATTCATATCAATTCCAAATCTCATTCTTAAGACTTTTGCTTCTCTTGGAGTTAAACCAGAAAGAATATTATTAGTAGCATTTTTTAAACTTTTAGATGTAGCTGAATCTAACGGAAGTTCTAATGTTGTATCTTCTATAAAATCACCCAAATGTGAATCTTCATCATCCCCGATTGGTGTTTCCATTGATATTGGTTCTTTTGCAATTTTTAAAACTTTTCTAATTTTTTCTTCTGAAATGAACATTTTTTCAGATAATTCTTCGGGAGTTGGTTCTCTTCCTATTTCTTGTAATATTTGTCTTGATATTCTATTTAATTTATTTATTGTTTCAATCATATGAACTGGTATTCTAATAGTTCTTGCTTGATCTGCAATAGATCTTGTAATTGCTTGTCTAATCCACCATGTTGCGTATGTTGAAAATTTATATCCTCTTTTATATTCAAATTTATCTACTGCTTTCATTAATCCAATATTTCCTTCTTGAATTAAATCTAAAAACTGTAATCCACGATTAGTATATTTTTTTGCAATAGAAATAACTAATCTTAAATTTGCTTCAACCATTTCTTTTTTTGCAAATTTTGCTTTTTTTTCTCCTATTATTATTTTTTTATTTATTTCTTTAATTTGACTAATGGATAGATGTATTTTTTTTTCTATTTTTTTTAGTTCAGATATTCTATATTCAATTTTTTTTTTAATTTTATTTATTTTTTTATCCCAATTTTTATTCATTTTTTGAGCTTGTTTTATCCATATTTTATTTGTTTCATTTCCTATAAATAATTTTAAAAAAATTTTTCTTGGTATTTTGCATTTTTTTATACATAATTTCATAAGAATTTTTTCTTGTATACGAATACGATTTATCATTAATTTTAAATTTTTCATTAAATAATTAAATTTTTTTGGAACTAATTTAAATTGTTTAAAAATTATAGATAATTTTTTTATTTCTTTAATAGAATCTACATGATTTCTTTTTTTTTTATTTATTATTTTATTTGTAATATAATATTGATTTTTTAGTTCAGAAAATTTTTTTTTTGCTAATTTTATATCTATATTTTCTTCTTCTAAAGTTTTATTATTTTTTTTATTATTATTTGAGTCTTTATTACAATAATGGTTATTATTTTTAACAGAATTTTTACAATTATATTCAATATTTTTATCTAAAAATCCAGTTATTACATCTGATATTTTTATTTTTCCTAATTTTATATATTTATATTGTTTTAATAAATATTTAATTGATTGAGGATATTTTGAAATAGAAGATTGAATTTTTTGTATTCCTTTTTCTATTTTTTTAGCTATTTTTATTTCACCTTCTCTTGTTAATAACTGAACAGTACCCATTTCTCTCATATACATTCTGATAGGATCCGTTGTTCGAACTAATTCGGTTTCAACATTTGATAAAACTTGAGTTACTGCATCGACAGTATCTTCGTCAGTATCGTTATTATCTCTAGAATTATTTAAAATTAAATCGTCTAAATCAGGAGCGTTTTCAACTACTTGAATTCCCATGTCGTTAATCATTTTAATTATATCTTGAATTTGTTCTGAATCAATCATATCTTCTGGTAAATGATCATTAATCTCAGCAAAAGTTAAAAATCCTTGTTCTTTGCCATAAGTAATAAGCGATTTAAGCTGTGATTTTGGTTTTTGATCCATAAGATAATATCCATTATTATATTAATTTAAATTAAATAAAAAATATTATTTTAAACAATATTATTAAATTTTAATAAATTTTTTTATTTATTTTTTTTTTAAATTATATTTAAAATTTGTATAAAACTTTCTTTATTTTTTTTTTAATATATTGATTAATTTTTTATTAGTTTTCCAAAGTTTTTTTTTTTCATTATTATTTAATCCAATATTATTTTCTTTTAAGATCATTTTTTTTATTTTATTTTTTAAATATTTTATATTTAAATAATTTAATATTTCAAGAAAAGTTTTTTTATATTTTTTTTTAGAGATCATATTGTTCCATTGAGCTAAATATTTTAAAATATTATATATTTTTTTATTTCTAAATTGTTCTAATAATAATCCTGTATTTATATTATTTTCTTTTTTACATTTTTTTATAATTTTTAAAAATATTTGTATTCCTATTTTTTTTTTATTTACAAATTTTATATTATTTTTAGTTAATTTACATAATTTAGGATTTTGTAGAACTAAACTAATTAATACTTTCATTAAACTATATTTTTTTTGTTGATTATAATTAATTATTTTTTTTTTAAATAAAATTTTTTTTAAATGGTATTCATCTAAAATTCCTATTTTTTTTCCTAATAATTTATATAAAAAAAATTGATATGTTTTACTTGGAATTTTTTTAATTAAAGAAATTGAGTTATAAATAAAATTTTTTTTCCCTTCAACTGTTCGAATATCGTTTTTTTCTAAAATTTTTTTAAATAAAAATTTTGACATACACATTGAATTTTTAATTCTATTTTTAAATTTCTTTTTTCCTTCTTTATTAATTATTGAATCTGGGTCTTCATTTTTTGGAAGAAAAATAAATTTTATTTCTCTTTTTCCATATAAATATGGTAAAGAATTAACAAGAGTTTCCCATGATGCGTTTTTTCCAGCTGTATCTCCATCGTAACAAAATATAATTGTATTTGTAGAATTAAATAATATTTTAATATGATATTTTGTATATGCTGTTCCAAGGATTGAAATTGAATTTTTTATTTTAAATTGAGTTAATGAAATAACATCAAAATATCCTTCTACTACTATTATATATTTTAAGTTTGTTCTTTTTTTTTTTATTTCATATAATCCATAAATTTGTTTTTTTTTATGAAATATTTCTGTTTCTGGAGAATTTATATATTTTGGTTGTTTTTTTTCAATAATTCTTCCTCCAAATCCAGTAATTCTTCCATGTTTATCTCTAATTGGAAATATTATTCTTTCATTAAATCTATTATATATTTTTCCGGAATAATTTATTTTTATAATTCCAGCATCTATTAAATCTTTTTTTTTAAATTTTTTTAATTGAGTTTTTAATATTTTTTTCATTGCTATAGAATTAGAATATCCTATAAGAAATAAATTCAATATTTTTTTATTAATTTTTCTATTTTTTATATATTCTTTTGCTTTATTTGAATTTTTATTTATAAAATTTTTATAATATATTTGAGAAATATTTTTCATTAAATCATATAAATTTTGTCTTTTTTTATATTTGTTTTGTGTGTAAATTGTATTATTTTTATATGGAATAGGAATATTATTTAAAATTGATAATTCTTCTATACATTCTATAAATGTTAAATTGTCATAATTCATTAAAAAATCAATTACATTTCCATGAGAATGACATCCAAAACAATGATAAAATTGTTTTTCATAACTAACAGTAAATGAAGGTGTTTTTTCTTCATGAAATGGACATTTTGTTTGATAGTTTTTGCCTTTTTTTTTTAATTGTATTTTCGATTGAATTAAATCAACAATATTTGTTTGTAATATTAATTCATTAATAAAAATTTTTGGAATTTTACCAGTCATATGCCTCAAAAATAAGATTATTATATTTAAAAATTTATTATTACCGTTCGTAAATATATGAACGGTTTTTTAATAATATTTTTACAAATTAATTGTTTAATACATTCTAGTTCTTTTTAAATTTTCTCGACACATTTTTTTTATTAATCTTTTTATTGCAGAAGCTTTTGCTCTTTTTCTCTTTGTTGTTGGTTTTTCGTAACATTCTCGTTTTCTAATTTCAGATAAAATTCCAGCTTTTTCGCAAGATCTTTTAAATCTTCTTAAAGCTACATCAAATGGTTCATTTTCACGTATTTTAATTATAGGCATTTTATTTTCTTTTTTTATGATATATTTTATAAAATATTATAAAACAATTTATAAAATTTATAAATTTAAATTATTAATATAAATTTTTAATTTTTTTTTAAGGAAAAAATATGAAAATTTTAGGAATTGAAACATCATGTGATGATACTGGAGTAGCTTTATATGATGATCAATTTGGGTTATTATTTAATAAAAAATTAAGTCAATCAATTCATAATAAATATGGGGGAATAGTTCCAGAAATAGCAGCTAGAGAGCATTTGTTAAATATTATTAAGTTAATTGATATAATTTTAAATAAAAAAAATATTAATAAAAAACATATTTCAGCTATAGCTTACACAGCTGGACCAGGTTTAGTAGGATCTTTATTAATTGGATCTTCATTTAGTATATCATTAGCATATTCTTTAAATATTCCAACAATTCCAATTAATCATATGGAAGCACATTTATTATCTGTTATGTTAGAAGATCAATGTCCTATATTTCCATTTTTAACACTTTTAGTTTCAGGGAAACATACTCAATTAATTTATGCCAAAAAACTTGGAATATATTATTTATTAGGAGAATCTTTAGATGATAGTGCTGGTGAAGCTTTTGATAAAATTTCAAAAAAATTAGGTTTAAGATATCCAGGAGGTCCTGAAATTTCAAAAATATCAAAATTTGGAGTTTTTAATAAATATTTTTTTCCTAGACCAATGTTATATAGCAAAAATTTAAATTTTAGTTTTTCTGGTTTAAAAACTTCAGTTAGTAATTTTATTGATCAATTTTCTTTTTTAAGTTTTCAAAATAAAGCTGATATATCTAATGCTTTTGAACATGCAATTATAGATGTTTTAGTTTTAAAATGTGAAAAAGCTATTATACAAAATAATTTAAATCGTTTAGTTGTAGCTGGAGGAGTAAGTTCAAATTTTTTGTTAAGAAAAAAATTAAAAATAATGTTATCAAAATATAATGGTAATGTTTTTTTTCCAAGAAATGAATTTTGTACAGATAATGGAGCAATGATAGCATATACTGGTTTTTTAAAATTTAATTCTAAAATATATAAATCAGATTTAAATATTAAAGTTTATCCAAAATGGAATATTTATAAATAATTTTTAAAATAATTTATTTTTTAATTTAAATATTTAAATATTTTATTAAATCTTTAATGCTAATGATAGTCATATTATGTATTTTTGAAAATTTAATAATATCTTTTTTATTAGACATAGATCCATCTTTATTTGTTAATTCAGATATAACACTATATTTTTTGAAACCAGCTAATTTTAATATTTCTAAAGAAGATTCTGTATGTCCTTTTCTATATTTAATTCCACCTACATGTTCTCTTAATGGAAATACGTGACCTGGTTTATTTAAATCATTATATTGAACATCAACAGAAATAGCTGTTTTTATAGTTTTTAATCTATCTTGTGCTGATACTCCTGTAGTAACTCCTTTAGCGGATTCAATACTTACAGTAAAATTAGTTTGATATTTACTTGTATTGTTTTTAACCATCATTGGAAGTTTTAATTGTTTTCTTTTTTTTTCTGTAATACATAAACATATAATTCCACTAGTATATCGAATAGAAAGAGCCATTTGTTTGATTGTCATTGTTTCAGCAGGAAAAACTAAATCTCCTTCATTTTCTCTATTTTTACTATCTGTTATAATTATTCCTTTTCCATTTTTCAAATCTATTATAGCTTTTTTTATTCTGTTATTATAATTAAAAATTTTTTTATTCATTTAATTCTCTTATTTTTAAATAATATAAAAATATTTTTATATATTTTTTAATTAAAAATTTTAGCATATTTTTAATTCTTAGACTATATTATATTTAATATTTTTTAAATTTTTTTATTTAAGATAATAAAAATTTTAATAGGATATTTTATGAAAATTTATTTAGTAGGAGGAGCTGTTCGAGATTTTTTATTAAAACTTCCAATAAAAGATCGTGATTGGGTTGTAGTAGGATCTTCTCCTAAAAAATTAATTGATAAAGGTTTTAAACAAGTAGGAAAAGATTTTCCTGTTTTTTTACATCCTAAAACTTTTGAAGAATATGCATTAGCTCGAACTGAAAAAAAAGTTGGAACTGGTTATAAAGGTTTTCAAACAAATTATTCTAAAAAAATTACTTTAAATGAAGATTTAATTCGACGTGATTTGACTATAAATTCTATTGCACAAGATAAATATGGAAATTTTATAGATCCTTATAATGGAATAAAAGATATTAAATTACGAATTCTTCGTCATGTTTCTAAAGCTTTTCAAGAAGATCCTTTGAGAATTTTAAGAGTTGCTAGATTTTTATCTCAATTATCTCATTTAGGATTTAGAATATCTAATAAAACTATTAAATTAATGAAAAATATTGTAAAAAATAAAGAAATGTCTTTTTTAACTAAAGATAGAATATGGAATGAAACAAAAAAAGCATTAATGTCATATTCTCCTCATATTTATTTTTATATTTTAAAAAAATGTAATGCTTTATCTTTTATTTTTCCAGAACTTAATTTTTTATATAATTTAAAAATAAAATATTTACCTTTAAAAAACAATAATTTAGAAAATCATTTTTTATTTTCTTTTTCTAATTTTTCAAAAAATAATTTAAATCTTGATTTAAGATTTTCTTTTATTTGTCAATTTCTTATTTATTATAAATATATTTATAAGATTGATAATAAATTTAATAATAATATTGATTATTCTAATTTAATTAAAAATATGTTAATAAGATTAAATGTTCCAGTTTATATTAGAAAATTATCTATAATCATTTCAAATAATTATTTTTTTTTGCATAATATTTTTTTAAAATCATCGAAAGATATTGTTATTTTATTTGATAAAATTGATATTTGGAGAAATCCATATCGAATTATTCAATTAGGAATTTTAAGTAAATATTGTATATTTTTTTCAAAGTGTAAATATTCTTGTAGTAATTATAATATTAAAAATTTTCTTAAAATTATTTTTATTCTTTTAAATTCAATTTCTATTTCTTGGATTGTCAATACTTGTGGTTTAAAAGGTTATAATATAAAAAAAGAATTAATTAGATTAAGAGTGTTATTATTAGATATTTATAGATTAAAAATTTATTTAATTAAATAAAATTTTTATATATTTTAAATATAAATATTATTTAAAATAATCAATTTTTTTAAAATAATTTTTTAAAATACTTTTAAACGGCGTTTAAACGCCGTTTTAAATAATATTCTCTAATTTTTATTAACATACATAATTATACTTTTTCCGGCAGTAATTAAACCTGTTTTTTTTTCAATTATTTTAAATTGATCTATATTAGATATTACAACAGGTGTAATAATTGATTTTGCTATTTTTTTTAATAATTTCAAATTAATTTTTATTATCAAATCTCCTTTTTTTACTTTTTCTCCTTCTTTTACGTAAGATTTAATAAATCCATTTCCATTTAATTTAACTGTATCAATTCCAAAATGAACAAACATTTGAATTCCTTCAGGAGATTCAATTGAAAAAGCATGTAATGTTTTGAATATTTTTCCTATTACTCCATCAATGGGAGATACTATATTATTACCAGTAGGTTTAATAGCAATTCCGTCTCCTACAATTTTTTTTGAAAAAACTACATCTGGTACGTCTTTTATTGAAATTATTTTACCAGATATAGGGGATATAATTTCTATTTTTTTCTTTAAATTGTCATCCTTTTTTGAGAAAAAATTTGAAATAAAACTCATTATGTTCTCCTACATTTTTATTTATAATAAATTTTCTTTTTTATTAAATTTTTTTATTAATTGTTTTACTTCTTTTACAGTTGATTTTTTTAAAACATTTTTTGCTAATTTTTTTGCTTTTATAAAACTTATTTTTCTAATTATATTTTTAATTGTTGGAATGGATATTGAACTCATACTTAATTCATCTATTCCCATTCCAATTAATAAAGAAATATATTTTTTATTACTTGCTAATTCTCCACATATTCCAGTCCATTTTTTTTCTTTATGAGATGAATTAATTACTTTTTTTATTAAATATAATATAGACGGACTCATTGTTTGATATAATTTAGAAATAAAATCATTTCCTCTATCTACAGCAAGTGTATATTGAGTTAAATCATTTGTTCCTATACTAAAAAAATCAACTTCTTTAGCTAAATATTTTGAAATAATAGCTGATGCAGGAGTTTCAATCATGACTCCTAATTCTATTTTTTCATCAAAATTTATTTTTTTTTTTCTTAATTTATTTTTAATTTTTTCAATTTCTTGTTTTAAATATTGAATTTCTTCTATTGAAATAATCATTGGAAACATAATTTTAAATTTTCCAAAAGCAGATGCTCGGAGAATTGCTTTTAATTGATCATATAATATATTTTTATTATCAATAGATACTCGAATTGCTCTCCATCCGAGAAATGGATTCTCTTCTTTTGGAAAATTTATATAAGAGAGATTTTTATCTCCTCCTATATCCATAGTTCGAATAATTATATTTTTACCAATCATTTTTTTAGCTACAGATTTATATGCTTGAAATTGTTCTTCTTCAGAAGGTAGATTATTTCTTCCCATAAATAAAAATTCTGTTCTATATAATCCAATAAATTCTGATCCATATTTTTTTGATTTTATTGCATCTTCATAGTTTCCTATGTTAGATCCTATTTTTATTATTCTTCCATCTTTTGTTATTGCAGAAAGATTTTTTAAAGATATTAATTTTTTTTGTTGTTTACAATATATTTTTTTTTTATTTTCAAATTTTTTAATTTTGTTTATATTAGGATTAACAATAATTTTATTATGTATACTATCTAAAATTAAAAAATCTCCATTTTTTATTTTTTTTGTAATATTCCCAATTCCAACAATAGCAGGTATTTCTAAAGATTTAGCCATAATTGAAGTATGAGAAGTTTTTCCTCCTAAATTAGTTGCAAAACCAATAATTTTTTTTAAATTTATTTGAGCAGTTTGAGATGGAGTTAAGTCATTAGTTATTAATATAATTTTTTTTTTTATATTATTAAGATCAATTATTTTAATATTTAATATATTTTTTAATAATCTATTACCAATATCTCGTATATCAATTGATCTATTTTTTAAATATTCATCTTTAATTTCTTCTAACGAATTTATTTGTTCTTGTATTATTTTTTCTACAGCGTATTCAGCTCGAATTAATTTATTTTTTATTAAATTAATAATTTCTTTTTCTAGCTCTTCATCTGTTAATAAAAGTATGTGCCCTTCGAATATAGATGCTTTTTTTTTTCCAAATTTTTTTTTTGCTTGAATTTTAATTTCTTTAATTTGGTTTTTTGATTTTTTTCTAGCCTTTAAAAATTTTTTAATTTCTTTCTTTACATTTTGACTAGATATTTTGTTTTTATTAATTTTTATTTTTTTTTCTTTGAAAAGAAGAGCTTTTCCAAAAACAATGCCTGGCGATACTGAAATTCCTGAAATCATGACATTACCTTTGAATATAATAATTTATATAGTAATTAATACAAAATACATGTTATTAAATTTTAATTATTTTTTAAAATTTTTATATCAATTTTTTAATAAAAATGGATATTTCGTTCATTGCTTTTTGTTCATCTATACCATTTATAGATAAAATTATATTACTACCTTGAGTTAACCCTAAAGTTTGAAGTTTAAATAAACTTTTTGCATTTGCTTCTTTTCCATTAGATATAATAGTTATATCAGAATTATATTTTTTAGCTTCTTTAACAAGTTGAGCAGCTGGTCTAGTATGTAATCCATTTTTTGATTTTATTTTTATTTTTTTTTGAAGCATTATAATATTTATCCTTAATTAAAAATTTTTTATTTTGTTTTTTTTTTTTTAAAAAATTTTTTAAATTATATAATTTTTTTAAAATATAAAAATTTATTTATTTTATTGAAGTAAATTATTTTTATATTAACATTAATATTTATACTCTTACAAAAAAAAAATAATAAAATTTTTTATATTTTTATAAAAATATTTAATTATAAATTTTTATTTATAATTATTAATAATTATAAAATTTTTTTTTTTAACTTAAGTTTTTTTAAAAAAATAACAAAAATTAAAACATTAAAATTTGTTATATTAAAAATGTTATATAATAAATATTATTTTAAAATAAATTTATTTATTTATATGTGTAAAATTAAAAAAAAAATTAAAGATCTTCAAAATATTATAATTTATTATAATTATTTATATTTTATTTTAGGAAAACCTATTATTTCTGATGATAGATATGATTATTTATTTAATAAATTAAAATTTCTTGAAAATAAATATTTAAAAAAAATTAATATAAATTCTCCAACTCAATTAGTTGGTTCTCGAATATTTCAAAAATCTATTTTAAAAAAACATTTAACTCCAATGCTTTCATTGAATAATGTTTTTAATAAAATTGATTTTATTAAGTTTTATTCAAAAATTATAAAATATAAAAATAATAATAAAAATATAAATTTTTTTTGTGAATTAAAATTTGATGGAATTGCAGTAAATTTAATTTATGAATATGGTGTTTTAAAAAAAGCTTTTACTCGAGGAGATGGATTGATAGGAGAAGATGTAACAAAAAATATATTTTTTGTTCAAGATGTTCCTTATTGTTTAAAAGGAAAACATTTTCCTAAAATTATGGAAATTCGAGGTGAGGTATTAATGTCAAAAAAAGATTTTTTTAAATTAAATAAAAAATATTTAAAATTTAATAATAATGTTCAATTTTCTAGTGCAAGAAATTTAGCTTCTGGTACATTACGAAAAAAAAAAATAAATAAATTAATTAAAAGAAAATTATTTTTTATATGTCATGGATTTGAGTTATTTAATTATTTTAAAAATCTTGATAGTTATTATAAAATTCTTATGAAAATTAAGAATTGGGGTTTTAATGTTAATAAAAATTTTATTTTTTCTAACTCTTTAAATAATATTATAAATTTTTATCTAAATATAAAAAACAAACGATCAAAATTAAAATTTGATATTGATGGAATTGTTATTAAAGTAGATTCTTTAAAATTAAGAAAAAAAATTGGTTATGTTTCTAAATATCCAAAATGGGCTATTGCTTTTAAATTTCCAAGTAAACAAAAAACAACAAAATTGTTAAATGTATCTTTTCATGTAGGAAGAACTGGAATTATTACTCCTGTTGCTCATTTTAAATCTGTAATTATATCTGGAGCAGTTATTAAAAAAGCTTCTATTTATAATAATAATGAATTAAAAAAATTAAATTTATATGTTGGAGATAAATTATTTATTTCAAGAGCAGGAGATGTTATTCCAAAAATAATAGGAAAAAAAAATAAACAAAATTATAATATTTTAAATAAAATAAAATTTCCTAAAAAATGCCCATCTTGTTCTTATTATTTAAAAATTTCAAAAGACAAAATAAATTATTATTGTACTAATAGTTTATTATGTATAGATCAAATAACTAAACGTTTAATACATTTTTTTTCAAAAACTTCTTTTAAAATTAAAGATCTTGGTCCTCAAGTTATTTCTCAATTGGTTAAAAAAAAAAATTTTAGAAATCCAATAGATTTTTTTAAATTAAATTTAGAAATTTTGAATAGTTTACATAATGTTGGAAAAAAAACTTCAAAAAATATTTTAAATTCTTTGAATAAATTTCATACAATTAGTTTAGATAAATTTATCTATTCTTTTGGAATTAAAGGAGTAGGTCAAGTTTCTTCTATGAATTTATCAAAATATTTTTCTTCTATTAATAATTTAATTAATTCTACAAAACAAGATTTTTTAAAAGTTCCAGGAATTGGAAAATTAATTGCAAAAAATTTATATATTTTTTTTTCTAAAAAAAAAAACAAACAAATTATTTATAATTTAATTAATAAATTTAAAATTAATATTTTAAAAAATAAAAAAAAATATTTAAATTCTATTTTTTTAAATAAAAATATATTAATTACTGGTGAATTAAAAAATTTTTCTCGAACAGAAATAAAAAACAAATTAGAAAAATTGGGATCCAATGTTAAAAATAGTTTTTCGAAAAATATAGATTTAGTAATTAAAGGAAAAAATCCTGGTATAAAATTAATTAAATCTATACAAAATAATATTAAAATAATAGATGAAAATTATCTTTTAAAAAAATTAAAATAATTTAAAATAAAAATTTATATTTTTGGGTCGTGCAGGATTTGAACCTGCGACCAATTGATTAAAAGTCAACTGCTCTACCAACTGAGCTAACGACCCTATTTTTTATTTAAAAAAAATTTATAAAAATATTTTTGGTGGGTAATGACGGATTCGAACCGCCGACATCCTCCGTGTAAGAGAGGCGCTCTACCAACTGAGCTAATCACCCATTTAATTTTATATAAAAAAACAAATATTTTTTAAAAATATTAAATATTATAAATTTTAAATATTATTTTTTTTAAATTATTTATTTTAATTTTAAAAATTTTTATTTTATTATATAATATTTTTATTAAAAAATACAATAAATTTTAAAAAAAAGAGAAATTATGTTAGTAAAAACTAGATTTGCTCCAAGTCCAACAGGAGAATTACATTTTGGTAATATTAGAACAGCATTATATTCTTGGTTATATGCAAGAAAAAATAATGGAGTTTTTTTATTAAGAATCGAAGATACAGATTTAATTCGATCAAAATCTATTTTTTCAAAGAAAATTATGAAAACATTAAAATGGTTAAAACTAGATTGGGATGAAGGTCCTTATTTTCAAAGTCAAAGAATAAATCATTATAAAAACATTATTTTAGAAATGTTAAAAAAAAAAATTGCATATAAATGTTATTGTGGACATGAAAAATTAAATCTAATAAAAAAAAATAAAATATTAAAAGGTGAAAAACCAAGATATGATGGAACTTGTCGGAATTTAAATAAAGACTTTAATAGTTTAAATAAATATGTTGTAAGATTTAAAAATCCATCATATGGAAAAGTATCTTTTGTTGATTTAGTTCGTGGAAAAATTGTTTTTAATAATAATGAATTAGATGATTTAATTATTCAAAGAGAGAATGGAATTCCAACATATAATTTTTGTGTTGTGATAGATGATATGGAATCGAAAATTACACATATTATAAGAGGAGAAGATCATATTAATAATACACCTCGTCAAATTAATATTTTGAATTCTTTAGGATCTAAATTACCATCTTATGCTCATTTATCTATGATTGTAGATAGTCATAGAAAAACTTTATCTAAACGAAATAATTCTGTTAATGTATTAGAATATAAAAAACTTGGATTTTTTCCAGAATCTATTTTAAATTATATTGTTCGTTTAGGTTGGTCTCATAAAAATAAAGAAATTTTTAATATATCAGAAATGATTAAATTATTTAATTTTAATTCTATTACTAAATCTCCGAGTATTTTTGATAAAAAAAAACTTTTAAGATTAAATAAATATTATCTAAATATAAATAGTTTAAAAAAAAATAAAAAAATTTTGATATCTTTATTTAAAAAAAATAATATTGATTTTAAAAAAGGACCTGAATTAAAAAAAATAATAAAAACTTTTTCTCCACATTGTTCAACTATTTTTGAATTATTTAATTCTATTTTATTTTTTTTTAAAAATAATAAAATAAAATTTAATAAAAAATATGTTAAAACTTATTTAAATAAGAAGAGTATTTATATATTAAAAAAATTATATATAATATTAATTAATTTAAAAACTTGGAATTCAAAAGATATTTTAAAATCAATAAAAAATTTATCTATATCTTTATGCATTAAATTAAGAGAGATTATTCTTCCAGTTAGAATTGCTTTATTAGGGACTATTCATTCTTTAAGTATTAATAAAATTTTATTTTTTATGGGAAAAAAAAAATCTTTATTAAAATTAAAAAAATTTTTAAAATATATTATAAAAATTTTTATTTAATTTCATTTTAAAGATAAAAAAATTTATTTTTTTTTTAAAATATATAAAAAATTTTTTGTAAATTAATTCAATTTATTATAAAATAATTTTTAAAATTAAAAAAATATAAATTTATTTTTTTATATTTGTATATTCATTATTTCATGATAAATAGAAAGCATTTGATTTCTGATTTCAATCATTAATTCTAAGGAAATTTTAGAATTTTTAATATTTACTAAATATTCATTAATAAAATTTTTAGAATAATTCAGATGTGATGTTTTTTTATAATTTATTGAATTATTTGTTATATAATTTATTTTTTTTAATGAATTTTTAATACATTTAGAAAATTCATTATTATAAATATTTTTACTTTTGTTTAAGTTTAATACGTTATAAATGTTTTTCATATGAGATAAATAATCATATTTATTTATAATCATTTTTTATTCCTATTTTAAAAGATTTTATATTTTTAAATAATTTTATATTATCATAATTTTAATTATTCAAATAAAAATTTTTTAATTTGATTTTAATAAAAAATTTATATAAATATTTAATTATAAAAATATTATTTTTTTAAATATATATCTTAGGTTATTAAAAAATTATGAATTTTCATAAAAAAAATACTATAAATATAAAAAAAAAAAATTTTTTTAAAAATATTTTTTATTATATAAAAAAAAATATAAAATATTTTATTTTATTTTTATTTTTTTTTGTTATTTCTTTTTTTTTTATTTTTTTTTATTATTCTGATTGTAAAAAATTTTATAAAAATTTATATTTTCATAATAAAAATATTAATTTTAAAAAAGTTTCTAATATAAAAGAAGATATTTGTACAAATTCAAAAAATTTTAAATATCAATTTATTTCTGAAAAAAAAAAAAAAATAAATAAAAAAAATATTTTAAATAAAAATTTTAAAAATTCTCTTCCTGGTTTTGAATTATTGGATCAAGAAAAATTTGGAATAAGTTCTTTTAATGAACAAATTAATTATCAAAGAGCATTAGAAGGTGAGTTGTCTAGAACTATTGAAAAATTAAATTTTATTAATAATGCTAGAGTTCATCTTTCTATTCCACATAATTCTTATATTTTAAATAAAAAAAATTATTCTTCTGCTTCAGTTTTTATTAATTTAAATGAAGAAAATAAATTTAATTTTGAAATTTATTATTCTATTATTAATCTTTTATCTACTAGTATTTCTAATTTACCTAAAAAAAATATTACTGTAATTAATCAATTTGGAGAGTTATTTACAGAATCAAATTATAATTTTTTAAATAGAATTAATTTTTCAAAAATTAATTATATTCATCAAATTGAAGATCAATATAAAAATAAAATAGATAATATTTTAATTCCTATATTTGGTTTAAATAATTTTGTTACTCAAGTAACAGCAACAATTGATTTTAATAAAAAAAATAATATAACAGATGATAATTCTTCTGAATTAAATAAAAATAATTTAAATTCTTCTTTAAGTTATAAAAACTATAAAAAAATAAATTTAAAAAAAAAAAATATATATAATAATTTTTGTAATTTTATTTATAGTTATTCACAAATTAATTTATTTAAAAAAATAAAATTAAATAAATTATTTTTTTTAAATAAATTTTATAAAAATAATATTAAAAATAATATATTATTAAATAAAAATAAAAATATTAATACAAATCAAAAAGATGATAATATAAATTTAAATAATAAGAATATAAATAAAAAAATAAATTCTAACATACAACATTTATGTATCACAATTCTAGTTAATTATAAAAAAAATTCTTCTGGAAAATATGTTCCATTAAATACAAATGAAATTTTAGATATTAAAAAATTAACAAGACAAACAATTGAATCATCTTTATGTAGAATAGATTCTCTTAATGTATTTAATTATAAATTTATGGATTTAGAACCTCCTATAATAAAATATGTTCCAATAAAAAAAAAAGAATCTATAGATAGAATGATTTTTTTAGCTCCTTGGTTTATATTATTTTTATTTTTAATATTTTTTATAACATCATTTTGTTCATTTAAAAAATTTACAAAAAAATTTCAAATTAATAATTTAAATATGTTATCTATTTTTAAAAAACATTTTGAAAATAATGATAATATTATAAAAGAAAATTTTAAAAAAAATACAAAAAAAATTAATAATAAAATTAATGAAATAAAAAAAAAATATAATAGTTTAAAAAAAGATTCATGAAATCTATAAAAATTTTTTAAATAAAATATATAAATTATTTAATTTAATATTTTTTTAATGTTATTATATAAAATAAATTTCTATAATTTTAAATTTATTTAATTATTTATAAATTTTATTAAATTTTTAAATTTTTTAAAATTAAAAAAATTTAGTATAAAAAATATAATATTATTTATAATTGTTAAAAATATAAATTTTTTATAGAAATTTATATATTTTATTTTTAATTTTTTAATAAAAGAGATTATTAAATTACTTTTTATTATTTAAAAGTAATTTTTAAATAAAATTATTTTTTTTAAATTATAAATTTAAATTTTTAATATTTTTTATTTTTTAATATAAAAATACTTTAAATTTTTTTTAAAATTTAATATATTAATAAATATATAAATGAATAATGTATTTAATAATTTTGACTAATTACATTATTTTTTTAATTTCATTTTAATCTTTCAAAAATAAATAAAAATTATATGAAAATTCCAACTTATTCGATGAGTGATTTAAATATTTTCAACATTTTTAATATTAATTGGTTAATTTATATTTTGATTTCATTATTTATAATTTTTTTAATTAATAGATATTTTTCTATAAAAAAAAATATAAATAATTCTTTTATAAAAATTTTATCTACAATATATATTGATTCTAATAACAAAATAGTAATTTTAGATTTAAAAAAATTAATATTAGTTATAGGAATTACATCAAAAAAAATGGTAATATTGCATACATTTTATAAAAAAAAAAATAAAATTAAATAACATATAATTTTTTTTAAATCAATATAAATTATTGGAATAATATAATGATATATCATTTTTTTTTAATTTTTGTATTATTTTTCTTTTCTTGTAATGCTTATTCAAATGATATTAGTACTTTAAATGATTTTTTATTAAATACAAATAATTCTATTGAATGGACTTCATCTATACAGACATTATTTTTTGTAACATTATTAGCTTTTATTCCATTCATTATATTAATGATGACTTGTTTTACAAGAATAATTATTGTTTTTAGTTTTTTAAGAAATGCTATTGGAACTCCTTATATTCCTCCAAATCAAATTTTGTTTGGGTTATCTTTATTTTTAACATTTTTTGTTATGGAGCCTTCTTTAAATAGAGTTTATAAAACTGCTTATCTTCCTTTTTATAAAAATGAAATTAATGTTGAAACAGCGTTAAAAAAAAGTTTATATCCTTTTAGAAAGTTTATGTTTCATCAAACAAGAACAAAAGATTTATTAGTTTTTTCTAAATTAGCTCATGTGAAATATTCTAATAATAAAAATAATATACCAACAAGAGTTTTAATTCCTGCATTTATAACAAGTGAATTAACTACAGCTTTTAAAATTGGTTTTATTGTTTTTGTTCCATTTTTAATTATTGATTTATTAATTTCTAGTGTTTTAATGTCTTTAGGAATGATGATGGTTCCACCATCTATAATTTCTTTACCTTTAAAATTAATAATTTTTGTTTTATCAGATGGATGGAAATTATTAGTTAGTTCTTTAGTACATAGTTTTAATTAATTATAGTTATTTTATTTTTTTTAAAAAAAATATTTTTAAAAAATAAGATTTAATAGGTTCTTAAATGATTTCAGAATATTTAAAAACAATATTTTTTGATGCAAGTAAAATATTATTATTTTTATCTACACCTTTATTATTATCTATTTTATTTGTTGGTTTAATAATTAGTATATTTCAATCAATAACTCAAATTAATGAACAAACATTATCTTTTATTCCTAAAATACTTTCTATTTTTTTAATTATTTTTGTTTTAGGTTCTTGGATGCTTGAATTAATAGTTAATTATATTCATGAATTATTTTTAAAAATACCATTTATTATTAATTTAAGTTAATTATAAATATTATGAGTTTAAATATTAACGATTATTTTTTTATTTTTATTAATATTTTATATCCTTCTATTAGAATTTTTTTTTTCTTTTATATAGTTTCAATTTTTAATAGTAATTATTTTAATATGCAAACAAAAATTTTTTTATCTTTTATTATTAGTTTAATTATTCTTCCATTTATTCCTTTATTTCAATTTAATATATTTTCTTTAGATGGTGTATTAATTTTATTAGAACAGATTTTAATTGGAATATTAATTGGTTTTTCAATTAATTTAATTTTTTCAATTTCAAATGTTTCTGGAGAAATATTTAGTTTTCAAACTGGTTTATCATTTTCAAATTTTTTTAATGAAAATGTTTTTTTAAAATCTTCTATTATGTCTTGTTTTTTAAATTCTTTAATTATTATTTTATTTTTATCATTAGATGGGCATTTATGGATGATTTCTACTATTATTAAAAGCTTTTATATTTTTCCAATTAGTTTTAAATTTTTTGATATTAATATTTTAATTTCTATTGTTAAATTGTTTAGTTTAATTTTTGTTAATGGAATTTATATTATTTTTCCTATTATTATAATTTTATTTTTTTTAAATTTATCTTTATGTTTTTTAAATAAATTTATTCCTCAATTATCTATATTTTCTATTGGTTTTTCTATAATAAATTTTTTTGGAATTTTTTCATTTTTTATATTTTTATTTCATGTTTTATTTTTTTTAGATAATTATTTAAATAAAATTTATTTTAAAGTATTAAATATTATATTTTTTTAAATAATATATTGTTAATCATATTCAAAGTAGTATAAAAATATTAAATTATTTTTATACTAATTTTGATTTATATAAAATTTTTATTTTATTTTATATTCTGTATATAATGCTCTTTTTTTTGCAATTGGATCATATTTTTTTATTTCTAATTTTGTTGTTGTATTTCTTTTATTTTTACTAGTCGTATAATAATGTCCAGTTTTTAATGATGAAATTAATTTAATTTTTTCTCTTGAGCTTTTAGCCATATAATTTTCCTATATTTTAATATTTTTTATTACTTTTTCTATTCCTTTTTTATTAATTATTCTCATTGCTTTAGTAGATAATTTTAATTTTATAAATTTTTTTTTATTTTTTATCCAAAATTTATGTTTTTTTAAATTTATATTAAATTTTCTTTTTGTTGCATTTAATGCATGAGATCTTGTATTTCCAAACATTGTTTTTTTTTTAGTTATTAGACATTTTCTAGACATAATAAATTCCTTATATGTATTTTATAGATATTCTTTTTTAAAAAAATTATATTTTATATATAATTATTTTTAGTATTTTTATATTTTATTAAATTGATTATATCTTTTAATAGATAATAAAATTTCTTTATGTGCATCATTTAATTTTTTCCATCCTAAAATTTTAGTCCATTTATTTTTTTCTAATTTTTTATAATATTTAAAAAAATGTTCAATTTTTTTTAATAAATTTTGTGATAAATCATATATATTTTTTATTTTAGAATATTTTTTACATATTTTTTTTATTGGAACACATATTATTTTATAATCTATTCCTGAGTCGTCTTCCATATTTAACATTCCAACTGGTTTACATTGAATCACAGACAGTGGAATTAAAGGATATGGAGTAATTACTAATGCATCTAAAGGATCTTTATCTAAAGATAATGTTTTATTAATAAAACCATAATTACATGGATAAAACATAGATGTTGGAATAATTCTATCTATTTTTAAAAATTTATTTTTTTTATCAATTTCATATTTTATTGGTGTAGAATTTGCTGATATTTCAATAATAACATTTAATTCATATGGTATATTATTTCCAGATTTAATATTTTTTAAATTCATAGTTTATTTTTTTATATTTTTTATAATTAAAATTTAAAATAATTATTATTATTTTATTTGATATATAATAATTATAACAATATTTTATAATTTCAGTAAAAATTTTTAGATTATAGTTTTTAATAAATTTTTATATTAAAATATTATTTTTTAACAAAATAAATAATTTTATAATTTATTTTTTTTAAAAGAGACAACAATGAATGAAATAAAAAATTTTTTAGAACAAGAAAAAAAAATAAAAAAAATTATTTTAAAATCAATAAATAAAATAAAAAATATTATAGATGAAGCATTTATAAGAATTATCAAAACGTACAATACAGGAATTGTAGTTAGAAATGGTAAAACAGAATATATTGAATTTCATGATGATGCAGAGTTTTTTATTTCTGTTTATTCTAATTATAAACAAGGAACATCATTATCCAAAGATTTAAGTTCAGATTCTATAAAAAAAACAATTTTTTCTGCTATTAATATTTCTAAATATACATCTAAAGATAAGTGTTCTGGATTGCCAGAATTTGATTTATTAAAATATAAAATTAAAGATCTTAATTTATTTCACCCAATAAATTTAAAATTAAAAGATAGTATTAAATTAGCTTATTTAACAGAAAAATTTGCTTTAAATTATAATTCTAAAATTATAAATAGTGAAGGAGGATATTTTAATAGTAGTAATAGTATTGTTTCTTTTGGAAATACAAAAGGAATTTTTGGTTCATATAAATTTAGTAATCACTCATTATCTACTTGTGTTTTAGCAAAAAATTCAAATTCTAAAAAAATAGAACGAGATTATTATTATTCTAATTCAAGAAAACTAAGTACTTTAAAATCTCCTAAAATTATAGGAATTAATTGTGCGAAACGTGTTTTATTAAAATTAAATTCTAGAAAAATTATTACTCAAAAATGTCCAGTAATTTTAATTTCAGATGTTGCTTATAGTATTTTTAATTCTTTTTCAAAATCTATTAATGGAAATTTAGTATATAAAAAATCTACTTTTTTATTAAATGATTTAAATAAGTTGATTTTTCCAAAATGGATGAATATTTTTGAAAATCCTCATATTAAAAAAGGTATTGGATCATGTCCTTTTGATGATGAAGGAACTTTAACTGCTCCGAGGTTTATTATAAAAAATGGATTTTTAAAAACTTGGTTGTTAAATTCTTATACATCTAAAAAATTGGGATTAAATAATACAGGACATTCTGGAGGGATTTATAACTGGATTTTTTTAAATAAAAATAATAATTTTTCATTCAAAAAATTATTAAAATTTATGAATACTGGATTAGTAATTACTGATTTAATGGGAGATGGAGTAAATATGATTAATGGAAATTATTCTAGAGGAGCTTCTGGTTATTTTATAAAAAATAATTTTTTTAAATATTCAGTAAGTGAAATTACTATTTCTGGAAATTTAAAAAATATATTTAAAAATATTGTTTTAATGAGTAATGATTATAATTTAAATCAAAATATACAATGTGGATCAATTTTAATTTCTGAAATGAACATTTCTGGAAAATAATTTTTTAAAAAATATTTTTTAATATAATATTATTCAGTGAAGTTGACCTATAAGCCGGGTTCTGTTTTAGATAATCATTTATCTTAATTAAAAATTACTTTTTAATTTAAGCAACCTACCCAGGTTTAAGTACGGACTAATACTATATTTACCTATATTTGGTTTTGCTCCAAGCGGAGTTTACCTATTTTGTCTATAAATTGTTACCAGATTATACGGTGTGCTTTTACCACACCTTTTCACCCTTACCTTAAAAAAAAATTTTATTTTATAGGCGGTTATTTTCTGTGGCACTTTTCGTAGATTTTCATCTCCCAGATGTTATCTGGCGCTTTGTCCTTTTGGAGCCCGGACTTTCCTCTCTTTTTTTTTAAAATAAAAGAGCGATTATCTGGTCAACTTCATTAAAATTATTTTAATAATTTTAAAGTTTTATCATTGTTTTGTTTTTTTATCAAGTATTTATATAAATTATTTTTTTTTATATTATGAATTTTTGATGTGATTAATGCTGTTTTTTTTAAGGATAAAAAAGATTTTAATATTGACAATGTTTTTTTAATTTTTTTTGATAATTTATTTTTATTTTTTTTTACATAACCAGAAATAATTAAAACGATTTCTCCTTTACAAATTAAAGAATTATTTTTATATTTATAATAAAAATTATATATTGTATTATATTTTATAGATTCCCAATATTTTGTTATTTCTCTTGCTATTGTCATGGTTCTATTTGGACCAAATTCTTTTAATATATTTTTTAAACTTTTTTTAATTCTATGAGGTGTTTCATAAAAAATAATTGTTCTTTTTTCGAATTTTAATTTTTTTAAAATTTCGCATCGTTTTTTTTCTTTTTTTGGTAAAAATCCTTCAAAACAAAATTTGTTTGATGGTATTCCTGAAGCGCTTAATGCAGAAATAGCCGCACATGCTCCAGGTAATGGAATCACTTTAATTTTTTTTAAATGACATTCTCTAACTAAATAAAAACCAGGATCATTAATTGTTGGAGTACCTGCATCTGAAACTAATGCAACATTTTTATTTTTTTGTAATATTTTTATTATTTTTTTTGTATTTATTAATTCATTGTGTTGATGAAATGAAATTATAGATTTATTAATATTAAATTTATTAAGCAATTTTAATGTATTTTTATAATTTTCAGAAGCAATATAATCTATTTTTTTTAAAATTTTAATAGATCTATATGTAATGTCATTCATATTTCCAATTGGTGTTGAAATTATAAATAAATTTCCATTTTTTTTTATCATAATTCTTTTTTCATAAAATAATTTTTAAAGAAAAGAATTATATCATATTTATAAAACATTATTTATTTTTTTAAATTAAAAATTTAAGGAAAATATGAATAGAGTTGTTGTTACTGGAATTGGTATTCTTTCAAGTATAGGGCAAAATAAAATAGAGGTTTTAAAATCCTTAAAAAAAGGAAATTGTGGTATAGTTTTTTCAAAAGAAATGAAAAAATTTGGAATAAAGAGTCATGTATGTGGAAAAATTAATATTAATTCTAATTATAATTTAAAAAAGAAATTTTTTAAATATATGAATTTAGAAACAATTTATGCTTATTTATCCATGAAAGAAGCAATTAAAGATTCATTTTTAAATTTTTCTCAATTTCAAAATAATAAAAAAGTTGGGTTAGTTATTGGAACTGGTTTTTGTTCATCAAGAAATAATTTATTATATTTAAATAAAAGAAAAATAAATAATAATTTTTATAAAAAATTGAAGAGTGTTAATATATATACTGTTTTTCAAATTATGAATTCTAGTGTTTCAGCATGTTTATCTACAATTTTTAAAATAAATGGAATTAGTTATTCTATTAGTTCTGCATGTTCTACATCTTCTAATTGTATTGGTCATGCTTATGAATTAATTAAATCAGGAAAACAAAATATAGTTTTTACAGGAGGATCAGAAGCTTTAACTTTAAATACTGCTTTTTATTTTGATTTAATTAAAGCTTTATCAAGAAAATATAATTCAAATCCAAAAAAATCATCTCGTGTTTATGATGTAAATCGTGATGGATTTGTTATTTCTGAAGGAAGTGGAATTTTAGTTTTGGAAGAATTAAATTCTGCATTATCAAGAAAAGCTCATATTTATGGAGAAATCATATCATATTATTCTAATTCAGATGGTTTTAGTATGTGCATTCCTTCAGAAAAAGGAATTTTTAGATGTATGAAATCAGCTATTAAAAATTTATCTACTAATATTGATTGTATTAATGTTCATGCTACTTCAACAAAAATTGGAGATATTATAGAATTAAATGCAATAAAAAAAGTTTTTAAAAACAAAAATATTCCTTTTATTTCTTCTACAAAATCAATGACTGGTCATTCATTAGGTGCTTCTGGAGTTCATGAAATAATTTTTTTATTATTAATGTTAGAAAATAATTTTATTGCTCCAAGTATTAATATTGAAAATTTAGATCCTGTTATTAAAAATTTTAATATAATTACTTCATTTAAAAAAATTGATTTAAATACAGTAATGTCTAATAATTTTGGTTTTGGAGGTGTTAATACAGTATTAATTTTTAAAAAATTTTATTATTAATTTATTTGAAATATATATTTCAAAATTTTTATTAAATACAAAGGTAATATTTTTATGAATCAATTAGATCAATTAAAAAAATATACTAAAGTTGTTATAGATAGTGGAGATATTCAAAATATTAAAGAATATAAACCATTTGATGCTACAACAAATCCTTCATTAATATTAAAAGCAATAAATATGAAAGAATATTCTTATTTAGTTAAAAAATCTATTATATATTCTAAAAAAAAAGGAGGTTCTATAAAAAAAAAAATTAATCGAGCAGTTGATAAAATTATTGTTAGTATTGGTGTTGAAATTTTAAAAAAAATTCCAGGAGTTGTTTCAAGTGAAGTGGATTCTCGTTTATCTTTTAACACTCAAGATAGTATAAAAAAAGCTAAAAAAATTATTTATATGTATGAAAATGAACATGGAATAGATCGTTCTAGAGTATTAATTAAATTAGCATCTACATGGGAAGGGATTCAAGCAGCTAAATTATTAGAAAAAGAAAACATTCATTGTAATTTAACTTTATTGTTTTCTTTTGCTCAAGCTAAAGCTTGTGCTGAATCTAATGTTTTTTTAATTTCTCCATTTGTTGGAAGAATTTATGATTGGTATAGGTTAAATTATCCTTCAATTAAATATAATGTTTTAAATGATGAAGGAGTTAATTCTGTAAAAAAAATATATAAATATTATAAAAAATATTCTTATAATACAATTATTATGGGAGCAAGTTTTAGAAATAAAGATCAAATATTATCTTTATCAGGATGTGATTGTTTAACGATTTCTCCAGATTTATTAAAAGAATTAGAATCTAATAATGAAACTTTTACGAGACAGTTATTTCCAACTAAAAAAATTTTTAATAAACCAAAAAATAAGTTATCTAAATTTGAATTTGAAATTCTTCATAATAAAGATTTGATGGCTGTTGAAAAATTATCTGAAGGAATAAAACAATTTAGTTTAGATCAAATTGCTCTTGAAAAGATAATAGAAAAAAATATGTAATAATATTTAATTTTATTTTTAATAAAAATATTTTATTTTAAATTAGGAAAAAAAATATGTTTTCTAAAAAATATTTAGCTAATGCTATTCGAGCAATTAGTATAGATTCTGTTCAATTAGCAAATTCAGGTCATCCAGGAGCTCCTATGGGTATGGCTGATATTGCAGAAGTTTTATGGAGATTTTTTATAAATCATAATCCTAAAAATCCATTATGGAATAATAGAGATAGATTTATTTTATCTAATGGTCATTGTTCAATTTTATTATATAGTATATTACATTTAACTGGATATGATTTAAATATTTCAGATTTAAAAAATTTTAGACAATTAAATTCAAAAACACCAGGTCATCCTGAAATTGGGTATACACCTGGAGTAGAAACTACTACAGGTCCTTTAGGTCAAGGATTAGCTACTGCTGTTGGAATGGCTATTTCTGCACGCACATTAGGTTTATATTTTAATAGACCAAAATTTAAAATTATAGATCATTATACATGGGTATTTGTTGGAGATGGATGTTTAATGGAAGGTATATCTCATGAAGTATGTTCATTAGCAGGTACTTTGAATTTAGAAAAATTAATTGTATTATATGATAAAAACAATATTTCAATAGATGGAAAAACTGACAATTGGTTTTCTGAAAATGTTAAAAAAAGATTTGAATCATATCATTGGCATGTTATTGATAATGTTGATGGTCATGATTCTGAATCAATTTTTAATTCAATAAAAAAAGCAAAAAAAATTAAAAAAAAACCAGTAATAATAATTTTTAATACAATTATAGGTTTTGGATCTCCTAATAAATCTGGAAAATCAGAAGTTCATGGATCTCCTTTAGGTTTGGAAGAAGTAAATTTATCTAAAAAACAATTAAATTGGAAATATAAACCTTTTGAAATTCCAGATTTTGTTTATTCTGAATGGGATGCTACAAAAAAAGGAAAATTATTAGAAAATTCTTGGAATAAATTATTTTTAAAATATTCAAAGAAATATCCTGAATTGTCTTCTGAATATTTACGTCGTATGAATAATAAATTACCAAAAGAATGGATTAAAATTAATAAAAATTTAATTAAAATTTTAAATAAATCAAAAAAATCTCTATCAACTAGACAAGCTTCTCAAGATATTATTGAATATTTTGGTCCGTATTTATTAGAATTAATTGGTGGTTCAGCAGATTTATCTCCTAGTAATTTAACAAAATGGTCTGGTTCAAAATCTATTAATAAATGTATTTTAGGAAATTATATTAATTATGGTGTACGAGAATTTGGAATGACTGCTATTGCAAATGGAATATCTCAATATGGTGGTTTTATTCCTTATACTTCGACTTTTCTTATGTTTTTAGAATATGCTAAAAATGCAGTTAGAATGTCAGCATTAATGAAAACAAGACAAATATTAATATATACTCATGATTCTATTGGTGTAGGAGAAGATGGCCCTACTCATCAACCTATTGAACAATTATCAAATTTACGTTTAACTCCAAATGTAAATGTATGGAGACCATCTGATTCCATAGAAACTGCAATTGCTTGGAGAAATGCAATAGAAAAAAAAAACGGACCAACTGCTTTAATTTTGTCTAGACAAAATTTAACTTTTATTAATAGAACTAATGAACAAATAAAAAATATTAATAAAGGAGGGTATATACTTAAAGATAGTTTAAAAAAATTAGATATTATTTTAATATCTACTGGTTCAGAACTCCAATTAATTATTGAAGCTCATAAAAAATTAAAACAATTAGGTTATTCATCTAGAGTTGTTTCTATGCCTTCTACTAATATTTTTGATAATCAAAAATTATCTTATAAAAATTTTGTTTTGCCTCCAAAAATAAAAAATAGATTAATAGTTGAAGCAAGTATAGAAGATTATTGGTATAAATATTCTGGTTTAAAAGGAAAAATTATTGGAATGAAAACTTTTGGTGAATCAGCTCCTGCCATTGATTTATTTAAGAAATTTGGTTTTACAGTTAAAAACATCGTAAAAAAATCTATTGATTTAATCAATAGTTAAATATATTTTTTTATTTTTTTTATTAATAAATTTTTTATTTAATAAATAAATAAAAAAAAGGAAATATATGTTAAATGATATTATTTTATTAAGTAAACAATTAATTAAAATTCCGTCTATAAGCCCATTAGATTTAAATTGTCAAAAAATTATTTCTAAAAGATTAAAGAAAATTGGTTTTATTATTGAAAATATTAAAATTAATCAAACTAACAATTTATGGGCTTATAAAGGAATTGGAAAAACTTTAACTTTTGTTGGTCATACGGATGTTGTACCTCCAGGAGATTTTTTAAAATGGAAAATTAATCCATTTAAACCTAAAATTATAAAAGATTTTCTTTTTGGAAGAGGCTCATCAGATATGAAAGGATCTTTAGCTGCAATGATTATTGCTACTGAAAATTTTGTTAAAAAAAATCCGTTTCATAAAGGAAGAATATCTTTTTTATTAACTTCTGATGAGGAATCTTTAGCTTTAGATGGAACGAAAAAAGTTATAAATATTTTAAAAAAAAGAAATGAAAAAATTGAATATTGTTTAGTTGGAGAACCAACAAGTAATATTTTTTTAGGAGATATTATTAAAAATGGAAGAAGAGGATCTATAAGTGCAACATTAAAAATTTATGGAATTCAAGGACATATTGCATATCCTAAATTAGCAGAGAATCCTATACATAAATCAGTTAATTTTTTAAAAGATTTAATTAATTTAAAACTAGATTCTGGAAATGATTATTTTGAACCAAGTAATTTTCAAATTTTTAATTTATTTTCAGGAAAAAAAAATATAACTAATATGATTCCAAATTCTATTAATATTGGATTTAATATTAGATATAATACAGAAATTACGAAAGAAGAAATTATTTTTAAAATTAAAAACATTTTAATGAAATATAATTTTAAATATAAAATTAATTGGATTTTTTCAGGAGATCCGTTTATTACTAATTCAGGTTTTTTATTAAAAGTAGTAAAAAATTCTATTAATAAAATTCAACATTTTAAACCTATGTTATCAACTTCTGGTGGAACCTCTGATGGTAGATTTTTTTCTGATATGAAGTCTGAAATTGTTGAATTAGGATTAGTAAATAAAACAATACATAAAATTAATGAGTGTGTAAAAGTTAAAGATTTATATATATTATATAAAATATATAAAGATATTTTAAAAAATATATTTATTTAAAATTTTTTATTTATATAATCTTTTATTTATTTAAAAATATTTTTATATACTTTTTAATTGAAATATATTTCTTTTGAAATATATTTCAATTTTATATTTTTTATTTTTATATTTTTTATAATTTAAATTTTATTTTTTTTTAAATATATTATATTTTTTATTTTTTTTTATTATTTCAATTTTTCCTTTTTTTAATTCTTTAATAATTATTTTTTTTATTTTTTTAGATGGTTGTGTCATTGGAAGTCTTAATGTATTATTTTTAATTAAACCTATTTTATTTGCTGCCCATTTAATTGGAATAGGATTTGATTCTAAAAATAAAATATTATGAAGTTTTGTTAATTTTTTATTTATTTTTCTTGCTTTTTTAAATTTTTTTTGTAATGCTAAAGAGCATAATTTAGACATTTCTTTTGCAGCTATATTAGATGTAACTGAAATAACTCCATTTCCTCCGAGTTGAATACAATCTAAAGCTGTTGAATCATCTCCACTAATTATTAAAAATTTTTTATGAATTAAATTTTTAATTTTATTAATACGAGATAAATCTCCACTAGCTTCTTTTATTCCAATAATATTTTTAAATTTTGATAATCTAAAAATTGTTTTTGGAAGTAAATCACATCCAGTTCTTGATGGAACATTATAAAGAATTTGTGGTAATGAAGTGTTTTCAGAAATTTTTTTAAAGTGTTGATATAAACCTTCTTGTGAAGGTTTATTATAATATGGTGTAACACTTAAACAAGCAGAAACTCCAATATTTTCAAATTTTTTTGTTAATAAAATTGCTTCTTTTGTGGAATTTGCTCCAGTTCCTGCAATAATTGGAATTCTATTTCTAGAAATTTTTACAGTTGATAAAATAAGATTAATGTGTTCTTTTTTAGTTAATGTAGAAGATTCTCCAGTAGTTCCAACAGAAACTATAGCATTTGTTTTATTATTTATATGATAATTAATAATATTTTTTAAACTATCTAAACAAATATTTCCTTTTTTATCCATAGGAGTAATAAGAGCAACAATATTACCTTTAAACATTTTTTTATTTTTCCATAATTAGTTTTTTATATATATTTATATATAAAATTTGTAAATATATTTAATTTAATAAAAAATTTATATTTTTATAAATTTTTTTTTAAATTTATAATAAATATTTGTTTAAAATTTTTATTTTTTTATCAAAGTTTTTATTTTTTTAAACATTGAGCTTTAAATCGAAGAATATGATCCATTATTACAATTGCCATCATCGCTTCAGTTATTGGAACAGCTCTAATTCCAACACATGGATCATGTCTTCCTTTTGTAATTACTGTAATAGATTCGTTATTTTCATTAATTCCTTTTGCTGGAATTCGAATACTAGAAGTTGGTTTAAAAGCGCTGTTTACAATAATATTTTGTCCATTACTTATTCCTCCAATAATTCCTCCATCTCTATTACTTAAGTAACCTTTAGAGGATGTCATTTCATCTCGATGTTGACTTCCAAGTTTATTAACAACAGAAAATCCATCTCCAATTTCTACTCCTTTAACTGCATTAATACTCATAATAGCATGAGCTATTTCAGCATTTAATTTATCAAATACTGGTTCTCCTAAACCTATTGGAACGTTTTTTATAATTGTTGTTATTTTAGCTCCAATTGAATCTCCTTTTTTTTTAATTGTTCTAATTAATTTATCTATTTCATGTATTTTTTCTTTATCTGGACAAAAAAAATTATTTTTTTCTATTTCATTAAAGGATTTTAACGAACATTTAATGTTACCAATTTGAGATAAATATCCTTGTATTATTATTCCATAATTTTTTTTTAAATATTTTTTTGCTATTGCTCCTGCAGCAACTCTCATTGCTGTTTCTCTAGCTGATGCTCTTCCTCCACCTCTATAATCTCTTATTCCATATTTTTTTTGATATGTATAATCTGCATGACCTGGTCTAAATATTTTTTTTATATCTTTATAATCTTGTGATCTTTGATCTGTATTTTTTATTATCAATCCAATGCTTGTTCCAGTAGTTATATTTTTAAATATTCCAGATAATATTTTAATTTTATCTAATTCTCTTCTTTGTGTTGTGTATTTTGATTGTCCAGGTCTTCTTCTGTTTAATTCATTTTGTATATCTGATTTATAAATTTTTAATCCAGGTGGTGTTCCATCTATTATACATCCTATAGAATCTCCATGAGATTCTCCAAATGTTGTTACAGTAAAAATTTTTCCAATTGAATTTCCTGACATTTATTATTTTCCTATAGTATTTTTTTTATATTTTAATAAAATTTGAAAATATATATTTGATACGTTATTATTGATATAAAATAAATTTTAAGAAATTTTAAAATTATTTTTATTAATTTAATAAAAAGTAAATTATTTAATAATAAAAATTTTTCTATTATTTTTTTATTATTTTAAGTACTTTAAAGTAAAATAAATAATATTTTTTGAAAATGTTTTAAATGAATATGTAAATATTATTTTGGTAGTACATATGAATATAAAAAAAAAAATAAAAATAAAAAATAAATTAATTTTTAAAAAATGGTTAAATGGAACTAAAAAAATTGTTCAAGATACTATTTATCATATAAAAAATAGTTATTCATCTTGTTATTCATATAAAAAAATACAATCTTATCAAGAAAATTTACATAGTGATTATTTTTCTTATAACAATTTAAATAAAAAATTTAATAATAATCCTTTGTATTATATTAGATATAAAAGAGAGATAAATCGATTAAAAAAATTAAAAAAAGGATATTATGTTCCAAAATTATTTTTAGATGTTCATGGTTTTACTCAATATCAAACTAGAAAAGAATTAGGAAAATTAATGTATTTTTGCATAAAAAAAAAAATAAATTGTGTAAATATTATGCATGGATATGGTAAAAACATTTTAAAACGACAAATTCCTATATGGTTATCTAGACACCCAAATGTTGTTGCTTTTCATCAATCTCCAAAATATTTTGGAAATGATGCAGCTATTTTAGTATTAATAGATTTTTAAAATATATTTATTTTAAAATTATTAAATATATTTTTATTATTTTTTTTTAATTTTTTTAATTTTTAAATAAAATACATTGAATTTAAAATCAATTATTTAATTTTTTTTTAATTCTATTTAATTAAAATAAGTTTTTTAAAATTAAATAATAATAGATTTTTTTGTTTAATGCAAAAATCCTATTTTTTTTTTTATTTAATTTTTAATAGATTAATTTGAAATAAAAATATAATTGTAATTTAAATGTATTAAATTTATATTTTAAAAATTATATTATAATATATAAATTTTTATTTATTAAATATTTTAAAATTAAAAATAAAAAATTATTTTAATTTTTATAATTTTAAAAATATTTTTAAAAATAATAAATATATTTTTTCATTTAATAATAATTAAATATTTTTTTATATTTTAAATAAAATAAATAATTTATTTTAAACGTGATTTTATTATAAATTTATTTAAAAAAAATATTTAAAGTATAATTTTTATATTTAAATTAAAATAATATTTTTATAAAAAATAAATTAAATAAAAATTTTAAAAAATATATAAATTTATAAATTTATTTAAAATTATATTTAAAAAATAATTTAAAATTATATTAATAATATAAACAATGAATAATTTAAAAAATTTTATTTAAAAAATTATAAAATTTTTATATTTTTATAAATTTTATTTTTTTAAATTTAAAAAAAATAAAAAATATTAATATAATAAATATTACATTTGAAATTTTTTTATGAAGTGATGTATATACTTTATTAATTTATTTTTAATAAATTAATAATAATTTAATATAGTATTTTAATTTTTTTTTTTTAATAAAAAATTTTTATAAAAAATTAATAGTTTTTTTTAAAAAAATATCTTTTATTTTTATTAAATAAAAATTAAAATTTTTATATATTTTTTAAAATAAAAATTTTTAAAAATATTTAAAAAAAAATAAAAGGAGAAATAAATGGGATTAAAACAAATTGGTGTTATTGGAATGTCAGTTATGGGAAGAAATTTAGCTTTAAATATAGAAAATAAAAATTATACTGTATCTATTTTTAATCGATCTTCAAAAAAAACAAAAGAAATAATATTAAATAATCCACAAAAAAAATTATATCCATTTTATAAATTAAAAGATTTTGTTTTATCTTTACAAAAACCAAGAATAATTTTATTAATGGTTAAATCAGGAAAACCTACTGATATAACAATTAATTCTCTTATTTCTTATTTAAGCCCAAAAGATATAATTATAGATGGAGGAAATAGTTTTTTTAAAGATACTATTAAGAGAAATTTAAAATTATTAAAATTAAAATTAAATTTTATTGGAGCAGGAATATCTGGTGGAGAAGAAGGAGCGTTACATGGTCCGGCAATTATGCCAGGTGGAAGAAAAAAAGTATATAAAAAAGTTTCTGTTTTATTTAATAAAATTTCAGCTAAAACAAAAAATAATACTCCTTGTGTAAATTATATTGGAACTGATGGATCTGGTCATTATGTAAAAATGGTTCATAATGGAATTGAATATGGAGATATGCAATTAATTTCAGAATCTTATTTTATATTAAAAAAATCTTTAAATTTAAGTAATAAAAAGTTATCTTATATTTTTTCTGAATGGAATACAGGAGAATTAAAAAGTTATTTAATTAAAATTACTAAAAATATTTTTTTAAAAAAAAATAATTCTGGAAAATATATAGTTGATTTAGTTTTAGATAAAGCTAATAATAAAGGAACAGGAACATGGACCAGTCAAAGCGCATTAGAACTAAATGAACCATTATCTCTGATTACTCAATCAGTTTTTTTTAGATATTTATCTTCTTTAAAAAATCAAAGATTATTAGCTTCTACTCTTTTAAAAGGTCCAAAAATTAATAATTTAAAATTAAATAAAAAAAAATTTATTGAAAATGTAAGACGATCATTATATTTAGGAAAAATTATTTCATATGCGCAAGGTTTTTCTCAATTACATACAGCTTCAAAAATTTATAATTGGAATTTAAATTATTCAAATATTGCTAAAATTTTTAGAGCTGGTTGTATTATTAGAGCAGAATTTTTAAAAGAAATTATAAATTCTTATAAAAAAGATAATAATTTAGTAAATTTATTATTAACTCCTTATTTTATAAACATTTCAAAAAAATACAATAAATCTTTAAGAAAAATTGTATCATATTCTGTTATGAATGGAATTCCTACTCCAGCTTTTTCTTCTGCTATTTCTTATTATGATTCATATAGATCATCTATTCTTCCAGCAAATTTAATTCAAGCTCAAAGAGATTATTTTGGAGCTCATACATATTCTAGAATAGATAAAAAAGGAATTTTTCATACTAATTGGTTAGATTAAAATAAAATATTTTATATATATTTTTAAATAAAATATATTTATTAATTTATAAAATATAAATTTTGAATAATTTTTTAAAATTTTTTATTTTTGAATTTATAAAAAACTTTCTTAGAAAAATTTTATTTTTTTATTTTATCTAAGAAGGTTTTTTAAAATATTTTTATTATTAATATATTTATATTTTATTTATTTTTTTTAATTTTTTTGATATCCATATATTATTAAAGATATTTATAATAGCTTTAATAGAAGTATTAATAATATCAATATCTAATTTTGTTTCATAAAAATTTTTATTTTTATATTGAACTATAATATTAACTTGACAAAAAATATTTTTATTTTTTTGTTTATATTTTATTTTAAATTTTTTTAATATAATATTTAGTTTTGTAATTTTATTTAAGGCTGTATAAATTCCATTTATTTGTCCATTTTTTGTTTTAATATTAATTTTTTTTATTTTATTACCACATAATATTTTTAATAAAATTTTAGTTTTTCCTGGAATTTTATAATATATTTTTAATTTTTTTAATTTAAAATATTTTTTTTTTATATATTTTTTTTTAATAAAAGCTAGAGATTCTAAATCATAATCAAATATTTGTCCTTTTTTATCTGCTAATTTTAAAAATTTTTTATATAATTTATTTAAATTATAATTTTTTTTAGAATATCCCATTTCTTTCATTCGATATTTTACTGCTGCTCTTCCAGATCTAGATGTTAAATTAAATTTTATTTTTTTTAATCCAATATCTTTTGGAGATATAATTTCATAATTTTTTCTGTTTTTAATAATACCATCTTGATGAATTCCAGAAGAATGAGAAAATGAATTAATTCCAATAATAGGTTTATTTATTGGTATAGAAAGTTTACAAATTTTACTAATTGTTTTACTTGTATTATAAATTTTTTTATGCTTTATATTTGTATAAAAATTTAATAATTTTTTTCGTGTTTTGATAGCCATGATAATTTCTTCTAAAGCTGCATTTCCTGCTCTTTCTCCAATTCCAGTAATAGTTCCTTCAATTTGACGAGCTCCAGCTTGTATTGCAGAAATAGAATTTCCAACAGCCATTCCTAAATCATTATGACAATGTACTGAAATAATTGCTTTATCAATGTTTGAAACACGTTTATATAATGTTGAAATAATTTTTTTAAATTCATTAGGAAGAGTATATCCTACTGTATCAGGTATATTTATTGTTTTTACTCCGTGTTTAATTAATATTTCAACCATTTGACATAATTCATTAATATTTGTTCTTCCAGCATCTTCACAAGAAAATTCTATATCATTTGTATATTTTTTTGCAATTTTTATAGAATTTATTGCCATATTTTGAATTTCTTTGAAGTTTTTTTTTAATTTAGATTCTATATGAAGTTTTGAAGTTCCTAAAAATAAATGAATTCTAAAATTTTCTAATTTTGACATAGCTTTAGCAGCAATTTTTATATCTTTTTCTAAACATCGTGCTAAACTACATATTTTACTATTTTTTATATTTTTGCAAATTTCTTGTACAGATTTAAAATCTCCAGGAGAAGATATTGGAAATCCTGCTTCAATAATATCTATATTCATTTTATCTAAAGCAATAGCAATTTTAACTTTATCTTTTGTTTTTAAACTAGATTGAAGAGATTGCTCTCCATCTCGGAGCGTTGTATCAAATATAATAATTTTTTCTTTCATAGAGAGTCTTATATAAGTTTTTTATTGTATTTTTTTAAAAAATAAAGTATTTTTTTTAATTTATAAAATTAAATTTTTTAAAAATATTTAATAATTATTATTTTTTTATAAATTAAGAAAATAATTTTCTATTTTCTAAAAATTTTGGTATTTTGTTATTTTCATAATGAATTATTTTTTTTATATTTTTTAGAGTTAAATCAATAGAATCTAAACCATTTAATAATTTTAAATGATAAGATTTATTAATAGAAAATTTATATATTTTTTTTTTTAAAATAATTTTTTTTTTTTTTAAATTAATTATGCATTTTGTGTTATTATATTTTATAATATTAGATATTATTTTTTGTATTCTTTTTTCTTTTAATTTTATAAGTAAAAGATTATTATTAACACTATTATTATAAAAAATATCTGAAAATTTTGATGCAATAATTACTTTAAATCCATAATCCATTAGAGCCCATACAGCATGTTCTCTAGAAGATCCGCATCCAAAATTTTTTCCTGTAATTAATATACTTGAATTTTTAAATTTTTTTTTATTTAAAATAAATTTTTTATTTATTACTAATCCTTTATTATCTAAAAATCTCCAATTATAAAAAAGATTTTTACCAAATCCTTTTTTAGTAGTTTTTTTTAAAAATTGTTTTGGAATAATAATATCAGTGTCAATATTAATAATATTAATAGGAACAATTTTTCCTTGATGTAGTTTAAATTTTTTCATTTAATTAAATTCTCTTTATATAATTTTCTTACATCTATAAAATAACCGTATATTGCTGCAGCAGCAGCCATTATCGGGCTTACTAAATGAGTTCTTCCACCTCTACCTTGTCTACCTTCAAAATTTCTATTACTTGTTGATGCACATCGTTCTTTATTTTTTAATCTATCGTTGTTCATTCCTAAACACATAGAACATCCTGAATATCTCCATTCAAACCCTGATTTTATAAATATTTTATTTAATCCTTCTTTTTCAGCTTGAATTTTTACTGAATTTGAACCTGGAACAATTATGGCTTGAACGTTTTTATTTACTTTTTTTCCATTTATTATTTTTGCTGCTAATCTTAAATCTTCTATTCTAGAATTTGTACATGATCCTATAAATACTTTATCAATTTTTATTTTTTTTAAATAAGAATTTGGTTTTAATCCCATATATAAAAAAGATTGTTTAGCAGATTTTTGTGTGTTTTTATTTTTAAAATTTTTTATTTTTGGAGTTTTTTTATTAATAGAAATTATTTGATCTAAATTTGTTCCCCATGTTATTTGAGGAGTTAAATTTGTAATATCTAAAAATATTTCTTTATCAAAATGAGAATTTTTATCAGATTTAAATTTTTTCCAATATTTTAAATATTTATTCCATTTTTTTTTAGGAGTAAATTTTTTATTTTTTAAATAATTAAATGTTGTTTTATCTGGAGCGATCAGTCCAGATTTAGCTCCCATTTCAATAGCCATATTACATACAGTCATTCTCTCTTCCATGCTGAATTTTTTTATTACAGATCCAGTAAATTCAATAATATATCCAGAACCTCCAGAAGATCCTATTTTTTTTATTATGTATAAAATTACATCTTTAGCTGTAATTCCTTTTTTAATTATTCCATTTACATGAATACGCATATCTTTTAATTTTTTTTGATTTATTGTTTGAGTTGCTAAAACATGCTCAACTTCTGATGTTCCAATACCAAAAGATAATGCTCCAAAAGCTCCATTAGTAGATGTATGTGAATCTCCGCAAACAACAGTCATTCCAGGTAAAATCATACCTTGTTCTGGAGCAACAACATGAATAATTCCTTGTTTTTTATGTGATATATCATATAATGGTATATTTTGTTTTTTACAATTTTTAATTAGTTGTTTCATTTGAATGGTTGCCATCTTTCCAGAATCCGACATATTTCTATTTATAGTAGAAACATTATGATCCATGGTAGCAAATGTTTTATCTGATCGTCTAACAATTCTATTTTTTATTTTCATTTCATAAAATGCTTGAGGAGAAGTCACTTCATGAATTAAATGTAAATCAATATATATAATTTTATTTTTATTATTTGAATTAATTAAATGTAAATCATATATTTTTTGATATAAAGTTTTTTCCATTTTTAATTAATCCTGAATTATTGATTTAATAATTTCATTTCCCATTTGTTTAGTTGTAATAAATTTTTTTCCATATGAAATGTCATATGTTCTAAAACCTTTTATTAAAGTTTTTTTTATTGCAGAATTTATTAAATTTGATACTTTGTTCATTTTTAAACTATATTTTAATAACATTGATAAAGATAAAATTTGAGCAATTGGATTAGCTAAATTTTTTCCTTGAATATCAGGTGCAGAACCACCAGCTGGTTCATATAATCCAAAACCATTTTCATTAAAACTAGCTGAAGGTAACATTCCTATAGATCCAGTTAAAATTCCGCATTCATCAGATATAACATCTCCTATTAAATTTGGACATAAAATTACATCAAATTTTTTTGGATTTTTTATAATTTGCATTACAGCATTATCAAAATATATATGTGATAACTTTATTTTAGGATATTTTTTTGATACTTTTATAACCGTTTTTCTCCATAATTTTGATGTTTTTAAAACATTTGATTTATCTATAGAAGTTACTTTATAATTTCTATTTTTTGCTTCTTCAAAAGCTATTTTTGCTATTCTTTTTATTTCATATGTGTTATAAATAGTTGTATCTATTGCATAATGTTTATTATTTTTTTTTATTTCTTTAGATGGTTTTCCAAAATAAATTCCTCCTATTAATTCTCGTATACATAAAATATTAAATCCATTTTTTACAATTTTTTTTTTTAATGGAGATAAGTTATTTAATTCTGGAATTAATATAGAAGGTCTTAAATTAATAAAAAAGTTAAAATATTTTCTTAATGGCAATAAAGATGAAATTTCTGGTCTATTTTTTGAAGGTAAATAATCCCATTTTGGACCTCCTATAGATCCGAGCAAAATTGCATCAGATTTTTTACATCCTTTTAATGTTTTTTTAGGTAAAGCACATCCGTATTTATCAATTGCTATACCTCCAATATCATATTTTTTAGTTTTTATTTTAAGATTAAATTTTTTTTTTAAAACTTTAAGAATTTTACACGCTTCTTTCATAACTTCTGGGCCAATACCATCTCCTGGTAAAATTGCTATTTTATATTTTTTTTTATTTTTATTCATTTTTTATTATTTTATATAATTTTTTATTATTAAAATATGATTGATCTTATCATATAAATGCATAGTTTTAAACTTTTCAAATATATTAAATTTTTTTTAAAATTGTAAATACAAATAAAATAAATAAAAATATATTTAAAATTTTTTTTTATAAAAATATATAACATGTTATATTAAAAAATATTTTATATATAAAATTCTTTTAAAAATGTTTAAATAATTTGAGTGAAAAATTATATGAGATTATGTGATCAAGATATTGAAAAATATATTTTAAAAAGAAAAATAATAATAGATCCTACTCCAAAGATAGACAAAATTACTGGATTAACTATTGATATACATTTAAGCAATAAATTTAGAGTTTTTAAAAATTTTCAAAAAAATGTTATAGATTTAAAAGAATCTCCAAAAATTGTTAAATTTGCATTAAGAGAAAATATTAGTGATGAAATAGTAATTAATAAAGGTAAATCTTTTGTATTAAAGCCAAAAGATTTTATTCTTGCTATGACTACAGAAAAAATTTCTATTCCAAATAATTTAGTTGGTTGGTTAGATGGTCGTTCTTCATTAGCAAGATTAGGTTTAATGATACATATGACATCTCATAGAATTGATCCTGGATGGAGCGGAAATATTGTATTAGAATTATTTAATGCAGGAAAATCAATTTTAGCATTAAGTCCAGGAATAGCAATTGCTGCATTAAGTTTTGAAAAACTATCTGGACCTTCTAAACGACCATATAATATTAAAAGTAAATCGAAATATCTAAATCAATCGAGTATTATATCTAGTTTAATATATAAAGAATAATTTTTTTAATTATTTTTTATTAAAATATATTTTTAAAAATAAAATTTTTTATATTATAATATTTTTTAAAAAAATTAATTAATTTAGATAAATTAAATGAATATGATTAAAAAAAAAATGTTAGTTACTTGTGCTTTGCCATATGCTAATGGACCTATACATATCGGTCATTTATATGAACATATTCAAGCGGATATATGGGTTCGATATAATAGAATGATTGGTAAAAAAGTATTTTTTATTTGTGCTGATGATGCTCATGGAACACCAATTATGTTAAAATCTAAAGAAATGAATATTTCTCCAAAAATTTTAATTAATAATATTTTTAAAGAACATTGTTTAGATTTTTTAAATTTTAATATTTCTTATGATAATTATGGAAGCACAGATAGTAAAGAGAATTTTGATTGTTTAAAGAAAATATTTTTATGTTTAAATAAAAAAAAATATATTATTGAAGAAAAAATTTTACAATTATATGATTTAAAAGAAAAAATGTTTCTTCCTGATAGATTAATTAAAGGGAATTGTCCAAAATGTAATAAAAAAAATCAATATGGTGATCATTGTGAAAATTGCGGATGTGTATATGAAGCATTAGAGTTGTTAAATCCAAAATCTGTATTATCTGGAATTAAACCAATTTTAAAAAAATCTACTCATTTATTTTTTAATCTTCCTTTATTTGAAAAAAAAATAAAAAATTGGATTGATTCTGGAGTTTTACATAAAACTATAAAAAATAAAGTTAAAGAATGGTTTAAAAAAGGATTGAAAAAATGGGATATTTCTAGAGATTCTCCTTATTTTGGTTTTAAAATTCCGGGTTATAAAAAAAAATATTTTTATGTTTGGATGGATGCTCCTATATGTTATATTAGTACATTTAAAAATTTATGCAAAAAAAAAAATATTATTTTTGATAAATTTTGGAAAAATAATAAAACTACAGATTTATATCATTTTATAGGAAAGGATATAATTTATTTTCATAGTGTATTTTGGCCATCGATTTTAGAAGGAATTAAATTTAGAAAACCAACAAAAATTTTTGTTCATGGATATGTTACATTAAATAAAAAAAAAATGTCAAAATCAAAAAATAAATTAATTAAAGCTAGAACTTGGTTAAAATATTTTGATTCTGATAGTTTAAGATATTATTTTGCTTCTAAGTCTTCATCTCTTTCAAATGATATTGAATTTAATATTCAAGAATTCATTTATCTTATTAATTCAAATATAGTAAATAAAATTATAAATCTAGCTTCTAGATGTTCAAGTTTTATTAATAATAATTTTAATGGAATGTTAAGTAAATCTTTATTGGATATAAATTTATATAATTTATTTTTAAAAAAAACAAAAAAAATTTTAATTTTATTTAAAAACAGAGAACTTTCTTCAATTATTAGAATTATTACAAAATACTCTGATATTGCAAATAATTATATTAATAAAAAACGCCCATGGAGTTATTCTAAAATTAATAAATATAATGAAAAAATTCAATTAATTTGTACAATGGGAATAAATTTATTTCGTTTATTAATGATATGGTTAAGTCCTATTATGCCAGATTTAATTTCTAGAACAGAGAATTTTTTAAAAATTAAGTTATCTTTAAAAAAATATAAAAATCCATTAATTAATCATAAAATTTCTATATTTAATCATTTATATAATAGAATTTCAATTTCTTATATTAATATTTTTAAATAAAATTTTTTATTTTTTTAAATTCCATATAATAGATATTTTTTTTTCTTTTATATTATATTTTTTTTTTGTAACAATAATTCCAATAATAGATATAAATTTATTATCATAAAATAACAAAGGAATTTTATTTCTTTTCCATGGAGGAATTTTATATTCATTAAATATTTTTTTAACTTTTTTATATTTTTTAATATTTTTTTTTGTTTTAATTTTTTTATTTGTAAAAAATTTTATTATTACTATTTGTTTTTTTTTTGGTTTTCTAATATATAATTTTTTATTTATATTTTTATTTTTTTTTATTTTTAAAGATCCAAAATTTTTTGGTAAAATTAATTTTTTAAATGGTTTGTGCCAAAATATAATATAATTTTTAATTTGTGGTTTTTTTTTTATTAAATGTAAATTGTTCTGATAGTTCCAAATTTCATATTTTTTAAATACTATTTTTGGGTTTTTTTTTTTTTTATTATGAATAATATTTTTTATTATATTTTTTAAAACTTTAAATGATGGTAATTTTTTTTTATTTAAATATATCCATTTTCTAATAATAAAACATTTTAGTTTGAAATTTAAATTTTTAATTTTTTTTATATTTAAAGAATTATTTTTATATAAATTTTTATTAATTATTGGATCGGTTAATTTGTTTAGGATTTTATGTTCATTACTTATAAGTTTTGAGGTTCTTAAACAATTTTTTTTAAAAAATTTCCATCTTTTTGTTAGTATAGGAATAATTTTATGACGTAAAAAATTTCTATCATATGAAAGATCATTGTTACTTGGGTCTTTAATCCATTTTAATTTTTTTAAAATAGCCCATTTTTTAATTGTTTCTCTTGAAAATTTTAATAATGGTCTTATAAGAATGTTTTTATAAAAAATAGTTTTTTCAGCAATTCCAGATAATCCTTTTGGTCCACTTCCTCTTTTTATAGATAAAATTAATGTTTCACATTGATCATCTAAATTATGTCCAGTTAATAAAACTTCGTTTGGTAATAATAATTTTTTAAAAATTTTATATCTTTTTTTTCTTGCTTGTGATTCTATGTTTTTTTTTTTTATTTTTATTTTCTTTTTTATAAAAATTATATTATTTTTTAAACAAATGTTTTTGCAATGTTTGCTCCATTTTTTAGAATTTTTAAAAATTTGATGATCAATATGTATTGCTCTAATTTTTATTTTTATTTTTTTTTTTATTTCTAATAGTTTATATAATAAAACTGTAGAGTCTATTCCACCACTATATGCAATTAAAAATTTTTTATATTTTAATATTTTTTTTTTAAAATTTATCATATGATATGACACATTATATTTTTTTAATTTTTAAATTTTTTATTTTGATTTAAAGAAAATAATATATTCGATTGGATTTAAATTATTAACTTCTATTATGTCATAATATAATTCTACTAACTGAGTTAAGAACGTTTTTTTTTAAATTTTTTTATATTTATATTAAATAAAAATTTTTTATTTGTAAATAATAAAATATTTTAAAAATATTTTAAAAAAGAGGTAATAATGTTTACAGGTATTGTTCAAGGTGTTGCGCATGTTGTATCGATTGAGAAAAAAAATTCTAAATATTATGAATATATTGCGCACATGCCTGATATGTTTTTAAAAAGAATAAAGATAGGAGATTCAATATCCCATAATGGATGTTGTTTAACAATAATTAAATTTTTTAAAAATATAGCTAAATTTTATATTATTAAAGAAACTTTTAAAAGAACTACTTTTAAATATTTAAAAAAAAATGATAAAGTAAATGTTGAAAGAGCAGCAAAATTTAATGATGAAATTGGAGGACATATCGTATCTGGTCATATTATGACCACAATACAAATTATTAAATTGATTAAATTTAAAAAATATTTAAAAATTTTATTAAAATTGAATTGTAATAAATTTTTAAAATATATTTTTTATAAAGGATTTATTTGTTTAGATGGAGTAAGTTTAACTATTGGAAAAATTAGAGATAATTTTTTTTATGTTCATGTGATACCTGAGACTTTTTTAAAAACAAATTTTATTTTAAAAAAAGAAAATGATTTTATAAATGTTGAATTTGATTCAATAACTCAAATAGTTGTAGATACTTGCTTAAAAGTAATAAATAAAAAATATTAAAATATTTTTTTAAAATTTTTTAATTTTTTTATAATAATATTAAACAATTTTTAATATATATAAATTTAAAAAATAAAATATAAAATTTTTATTTTATATAAATTATTTAATTTAGAATATATAAAATAAATTTAATATTTTGATATTAATTATTTTATATATATTAAATTTATTAATCAAACAAGATAAAGGTTAAGTATGTTTAAAAAAAGTTTTTTAGATCAATTAAAAAATCGTAAATTAATTTCTCAAATAACAAATGATTTAAAAATTGATAATATATTAAAAAAACAAGTTATTTCTGTATATTGTGGATTTGATCCTACTGCAGATAGTTTGCATGTAGGTCATATGTTGCCTTTATTATTTTTAAGACGATTTCAATTAAAAGGTCATACACCTATTATATTAATTGGAGGAGCAACAAGTTTAATTGGTGACCCAAGTTTTAAATTAGAAGAACGAAAATTATTTAATTTTATTGATACATCTAATTGGGTAAAAAAAATTAAGAATCAAATTTCATTATTTTTAGATTTTTCTTCTGCTTCAAATAAAGCAATAATTGTAAATAATTATAATTGGTTTAAAAAAATTAATATATTATCTTTCTTAAGAAATATTGGAAAACATTTTTCTATTAATCAAATGATTAATAAAGAATCTGTAAAAAAAAGAATTAAAAAAGGAAATAAAGGACTTTCATTTACTGAATTTTCATATAGTTTATTACAAGCATACGATTTTTCTATTTTATATAAAAAATATAATACTTTATTACAAATTGGAGGATCAGATCAATGGGGTAATATTACTTCTGGTATTAGTTTGACTAATTTTTTATATCATGCTGAAGTTTTTGGGTTAACTTTACCTCTTTTAACTACTTCTACTGGAGAAAAATTTGGAAAAAGTGGAAAAAATACAATATGGTTAGATCCAAAAAAGACAACTCCATATGAATTTTATCAATTTTGGTTAAATACAACTGATGAAAATATATATAATTATTTAAAATATTTTACATTTTTAAAAATTAAAGAAATAAATAAATTTAAAAAAAATAATAATCTAAAACAAACATATATTAAATTAAAAAAAATTCTTGCTAAAAAAATGACTTGTTTAGTTCATGGAAAGAAAAATTATAAATATTCAAAAAAAATTTCTAAAATTTTTTTTATAAAAAAAATAAATAATTTAAATTTTAATAATTTAAAAAAATTAAAAAATTATAATGCTCCATATATAAATTTAAAAAAAAAAAAATATAGTTTAAAGGAAGTATTATGTTTAACTTTATTAGCATCTTCATTAACAAATGCAAAAGATTTAATTAAATCAAATTCAATTTCAATTAATTATAAAAAACAAAATAATATTGATTATATTTTTTCAAATTTAGATAAATTATATAAAAAATATACTATTATTAGTCGAGGAAAAAAAAATTTTTTTCTTTTAATTTGGAAATAAATTTTATATTAAGAATTTTTTATTTGAAAACTTTCTCCACAACCACATGTATTTTGTATTTTTTTATGAAAAAATTTAAAAATTGTTTTAAATTTTTTTTTTATACAATCAATTTTTATTCCATCTATTAAATATATTTTTTTTTTTGAAACAATAATATCAATATTTTTTTTAAAAAACACAATGTCTGTTTTTTTTTTTTTTTTATATTTTTCAAATATATATTTAAATCCAGCACATCCAGATTTTTTTATATTTATTTTTATTTTTTTAATATTATTTTTTTTAAATATATCTAATATTTTTTTAAATGCTTTTTGAGTTATTAATATTCCTTTAAATTTTTTTTTTTTAGATTTAATTTTATATTTTTTTTTTTTTTTTTTTTTTTTTTTTTTTTTTTTTTTTTTTTTTTTTTTTGTTTTTTTTATTTTATTTATAAAATAATTATGAAAAATATACATTTTATATTTTTATAATTTTTATTTTAAAAAATTTTATCATTAATTTAATTTTTTTTATTTATATATTATACTACATTTTATTTTTTTTAAAATAGAATTTAATTTTTTTTAAAATATAAAAAATAAATAAGGTATAATTTTTATGAAAAATCCAAAAGATAATATGGATTTATCACAAATTATTGTTTTAACAATATTAATTACATTTGTTATTTTATCAAGTTTATATATTATATCTCCTTTTTTAAAAATTTTTTTTTGGTCTAGCATAATAGTTATTTCTACATGGCCTATAATGTTAAAAATAGATTATTTTTTAGGTGGAAAACGTAATTTATCTATTTTTTTTATTATTATTTTTTTATTATTATTATTTTTTATTCCTATGTTTTTTTTTATTAATTTTGTTATTAAAAACAGTATATTAATTATTTATTGGATTGTACATGGAGATTATAGATTACCTAATTTAAATTATTTAAATGATATCCCTATATTTGGAACAAAACTTCAATCAAGTTATAATAATTTAATACAAGATAAACAAAATAATATAATATGTTATTTTAAACCTTATATTTATCAATTAATAAAATTTTTTATTTTTCAATTTCAATATTTTACTAAATTTATTATTAATTTGATTTTTATTTTTTTATTTAGTTGTTTCCTTTATTTTAAAGGAGAATTCATACATTCTTTTGTTTATAATTTGTCTTTAAGATTAAATTCAAATTTAATTTATTCAACATTATTAATTGTTGGAAAATCGATTCGATCTGTTGCATTAGGTATTGTATTAACAGCTTTTTTTCATGGTTTTTTTGCTGGAATTGGTTTATTTATAATTGGTATTCCATATTCTATTTTTTTAATTATTTTAATTATTTTTTTATCATTAATTCAAATAGGATCCTTTCCAGTTTTAACTCCAATAATTTTTTGGTTATATTGGAAACATTATATTTTTTTTGGGACATTTCTTTTATTATGGACTATATTTATTTCTATTTTAGATAGTATAATGAGATTATTTTTTATAAAAATAGGAATTAATTTACCAATATTTTTAATTTTTTTTGGAGTTATTGGTGGTTTTATATCGTTTGGAATGATAGGATTATTTATAGGACCTGTTGTTTTAGATATGTCTTATAAAATTATTTTATCTTGGACAAAAAATAAATCAGAAAAAAATTTATATAAAATTAATAAAATAAAAAAAAGTGAATAAAAAAATTATTTTTAATTTATTAAAATGTAATTTTTTGTAAAATTTAAAGAACAATATATTTTAAAACATTTTTGTTTTTTTTATTGTTTTTTATTAATAAACATTTATTTATAATGAATTATTGAAATTAAGAAACATGAAATTATTATAAAAATTTTTTATTTTTTGAAAAAATAAATATACAATTTATATTTTAAAAAAATAAATATATTAATTTTAAAAATTTTTTAACATTATTATAGAGAAATATATGAAAAAAACAGATGAATTAGGAACATTAAAGATGGATCCTCTAATTACACCAGCTAAGTTATCTGAATGTTACTCTGTGACTTCAGAAATTATTGATAATGTAATTAATACAAGAAAAAGAATTTCTAATATAATTTCTGGAAAAGATAATCGTTTATTAGTTATTATAGGTCCTTGTTCTATACATGATTCTATTGCAGCAATGGAATATGCTAATCGTTTAAATGATTTAAAAAAAAAATATTCTGATTCTTTGGAAATTGTTATGCGTACTTATTTTGAAAAACCTAGAACTGTAATTGGATGGAAGGGTTTAATTTCAGATCCAGATATCGATAATAGTTTTAAAGTTAATAAAGGATTAAAAATTGCTAGAAAACTTCTATTAAATATTAATAAAATTGGGTTATCTGCTGCTACTGAATTTTTAGATATGGTAATTGGTCAATTTATAAATGATTTAATTAGTTGGGGAGCAATTGGAGCTAGAACAACTGAAAGTCAAATTCATAGAGAAATGGCTTCTGCATTATCTTGTCCTGTAGGTTTTAAAAATGGAACAGATGGAAATACATTAATTGCGATAGATGCTATACGTGCTGCAAAATGCCCTCATATTTTTTTGGCTCCTAATAAAAATGGGAAAATGACAATTAATCATACTCGTGGAAATTTATTTTCTCATATTATTATGAGAGGTGGTAAAAAACCAAATTATCATAAAAAAGATATTAAAAAAGCTATTTTAAATTTAAAAAAATTTAAATTACATGAAAAGTTAATGATTGATTTTAGTCATGGAAATTCATTAAAACAACATAAATTACAATTTAAAGTATGTGAATCAGTTTGTAAAAAAATTAAAAATGGTTGTAAAAATATTTTTGGTGTTATGATAGAAAGTTTTTTAATAGAAGGATCTCAACAAATTTCTACAAAAAATAAAATGACATATGGGCAATCTATTACAGATTCTTGTTTAAATTGGGAAGATAGTGTTTTAATGCTTAAAAATTTATATAAATCTGTTAAGAATAAAATGTAAAATTTTTTTAAAATTTTTTGAAAAATTTTAATAAACATTTGTAATTTAAATATATTTAAATTTATTTTTATTATTTTTAGATTGAGGATATTAGATGCCTGTTATTATATTTTCTGATGGTAGTAAAAAAAAATATAAAAAATTTATTTCCATTAGAAAGGTTTCTCGAGATTTTAAAAATATTAATAAAAATTATTATATTTCTGCTTTATTAAATAATAAAATAGTTGATTTAAGTACTATTATTAATAAAGATTCAAAATTATTTTTTATTAAAAAAACAGATGAAATGGCTTTACAAATAATTAGAAATACGTGTCTTCATTTATTAGGATATAGTTTAAAATTATTATGGCCTGAAATTAAGTTGTGTCAATCATTTGTTAATGAACCTCAATTTTATTATGATTTTTATAAAAAAATTCCATTGACTGAAAAAGATATATCTCTTATTGAAAAAAAAATGAATTTTTTAATAAAAAAAAAATATAATATTTTTTTAAAAAAAATGGATTATAAAAATTTTAAAAAAATTTTAATTGATTTAAAAGAAACTTATAAAATTAAAATTTTAAAATTAAATTTTAAAAAAAAAGATAATATTTCTTTTTATATTCATGAAAAAAATATTGATTTTTTAACTGGAGTACAAGCACCAAAAATAAGTTTTTGTAAATATTTTAAGTTACAAAAGTTATCTGGTGTTTATTGGAAATCTAATAGTAAAAATCAAATGATTCAACGAATTTCAGGAACTGCTTGGGCAAATAAATTACAATTAAAAAGTTTTTTAAAAATTTTAAAAAGTAATAAAAAAATTGATCATAGATTTATTAGTAAAAAATTAAATTTGTTTCATTTACAAAAAGATTCTCCAGGAATGGTTTTTTGGCATCATAATGGATGGTTTATATTTAAAAAATTAAAAGATTTTATTAGAAAAAAATTAATAAAATATAAATATCAAGAAGTAAAAACTCCATTTTTAATGAATAAATCAATATGGAAAAAAAGCGGCCATTTAGAAAATTATCAAGATTTTATTTTTTCTACTTCTTCTGAAAACAAAGAATATTGTATTAAACCAATGAATTGTCCTGGTCATATACAAATTTTTAATAATTTTTTAAAATCTTATAAAGATTTACCTATTAGAATTTCTGAATTTGGAAGTTGTCATAGAAATGAATTTTCAGGTTCATTACATGGTTTAATGAGATTAAGAAATTTTACACAAGATGATGCTCACATTTTTTGTACAAAATCTCAATTAAAAAATGAAATTAAAAATTGTATAAAAATGATTTATGAAATATATAATACTTTTTCATTTAATAAAATTTTAGTTAAATTATCTACAAGACCATATAAAAGAATTGGTAATAATTCAGTATGGGATTATACTGAAAAAATTTTAATAAATGTTTTAAAAGATAGTAAAATAAAATTTTCTATTCAAAAAGGAGAAGGTGCTTTTTATGGACCAAAAATAGAATTTGAACTTAGAGATTGTTTTAACAGAAATTGGCAATGTGGAACTATTCAATTAGATTTTTATTTATCTAAACGATTAGGATCATTTTATGTTAATAAGAATAATAAAAAAAAACATCCAGTTTTAATTCATAGAGCTATTTTAGGTTCTATTGAACGATTTATTGGTATTCTTCTTGAAGAATATAATGGATTTTTACCTATTTGGTTGGTTCCTATTCAAGTGAAAATTATTAATGTATCTGAAAATCATATTGAATATTGTCAAAATATATTAAAATTATTACAAAAAAAAAATATAAGAACTGAAACAGATTTTAAAAATAAAACTATAGGATTAAAAATTAGAGAAACTGTTTTATTAAAAATTCCTTATATATTAATTTGTGGTGATAAAGAATTACAAAACAATACTGTTTCTGTTCGATATTTTTCTGGAAAAATGATTAATAATATTAATTTATTAGAATTTATTAATAAAATAAATAAAAAAATTAATTTTTAGAAATATTCTTTTTTTATGGAGGGAATTGTTATTAAAGGTTGGAAAAGAGTTAAAAATACAAGAATTCATAGAATAAATAATGAAATTCATTCAAAGATTGTTCGTTTGACTGGTTTAAATAATGAACAAATGGGTATTGTAAATCTTTCAGATGCTTTGTTTGAATCAAAAAAAGTAGGTGTTGATTTAGTAGAAATTAGCCCAAATTCAGAACCTCCAGTATGTAAAATGATGAATTATGGAAAATTTATTTATAATAAAACTAAAGCATTAAAGGAACAAAAAAAAAAACAAAAAATAGTTCATGTTAAAGAAATTAAATTTCGACCTAGTACAGATGAAGGAGATTATCAAGTTAAATTAAGGAATTTAACTCGTTTTTTAAAAGATGGACATAAAGTAAAAATTACTATTCGTTATCGAGGAAGAGAAATGGCTCATCAAAGAATAGGAATTAATGTATTAAATAGAGTAAAGAATGATTTAAGTAATATTTCTTTAGTTGAATTTTTTCCATCTCGAATTGAGGGACGACAAATGGTTATGATGTTGTCACCTAAAAAAAAATAATATTATAAAAATTTTTTATAAATTTTTTGGATTATATATGAATAAATTAAAAACTTTAAAAAGCGCTTTAAAACGTTTTAAAAAAACAGCATCTGGAAAATTCAAAAGAAAACAAGCAAATTTAAGACATATTTTAACTAAAAAAACAAGTACAAGAAAACGACATTTAAGATCTAAAAAAATTATTTCTCATTCAAATGTCAAATCAGTTAAATCTTTTTTTCCATATATTTAAAAAATAACTATTTTTTAAATTTTTAAAAAATTTAATGAGGATTTAATATGGCTCGAGTAAAAAGAGGAGTTTGTTCTCGCGCTCGTCATAAAAAAGTTTTAAAAAAAGCAAAAGGATATTATGGAGCAAGATCTAGAGTTTATAGAGTAGCTATTCAAGCTATTACAAAATCAGGTCAATATGCGTATAGAGATAGACGACAAAAAAAAAGAAATTTTAGAAAATTATGGATTACTCGTATTAATGCAGCTGCAAGAAAAAATAATTTATCTTATAGTTGTTTTATATATGGTTTAAAAAAATCAAATATTATTATTAATAGAAAAATTCTTTCTGATATTTCTATTTATGATAAATCTTCTTTTACTGAATTAGTAAAAGAATCTCGTTTAAATTTAATAAAATAAAAATAATTATTTAAAAAAATAATTTTTTATTTTTATTATTCATTATTTTAAAAATAAAAAATTTTAATATATAAAACAATAATATTTTTAAAAAAAATAACAAAAAACTGATAAGCTTCCTTAAAGGAAGCTTTTTAGTATAAATTTTAATAAAATAATGATATTTATTATGAATAATACTAAAAAATATATTAAGAAAATAATATCTAAAATTAATAAATGTGTAAATATTAAAGAATTAAATAATTTAAAATTAAAATATTTGGGAAAAAATGGATCTATTACAAAAAAAATAAAAAATTTAAAAAATATTAACATAAATCAAAGAAAAAAGTTAAGTATATCAATAAATATTATAAAAAAAAATATTATAAAGTTTATTTTTATTAAAAAAAATAAATTAATTAATTTAAAACAAAATAAATTATCTTTTAAAAATAATATTGATGTTACTTTATCATCTAAAAATATTTTATCTGGATCTATTCATATTATCAATAAATCTATTAATAAAATACAAAAATTTTTTTCTAATTTAGGTTGTGAAATTTTATTTGGACCAGAAGTAGAAAATGATTATTATAATTTTGATTCTTTAAATATTAATAAAGATCATCCTTCTAGAAATAGTCATGATACTTTTTGGTTTAATAAAAATTTTTTATTAAGAACACAAACTTCAAGTATGCAAATTAGAACTATGGAAATAAAAAAACCACCTATTAGAATAATTGTACCAGGAAAAGTTTATAGAAATGATTCAAGTTTAACTCATAGTCCAATGTTTCACCAAATTGAAGGTTTAATTGTTGAAAAAAGTATTAATTTTTCTAATTTAAAATGGATAATAAAAAATTTTTTATTTAATTTTTTTAAAAAAAAATATAAAATTAGATTTAGAAATTCATATTTTCCTTTTACTACACCTTCTGCTGAAATAGATATTTTTCATGTTAAATCTAATAAATGGTTAGAAGTTTTAGGATGTGGAATGGTTCATCCTGTTATTTTAAAAAATGTAAATATTAATTCAAAAATATATTCTGGATGTGCTTTTGGAATAGGAATTGAGAGATTAATTATGTTGAAATACAATTTATTTAATATTCGTTCATTTTTTAAAAATGATTTTAGATTATTAAAACAATTTAAATAATAGTGAGAAAAAATGAAATTAAGTCTTTCATGGTTAAAATTATTTTTAAATAAAAAAATAAATAATAATGTTATTTGTAATCAATTAACTAAAATTGGATTGGAGGTTGAAAATTTATTAGAAAATAAGTTAAATTTTAAATGTTCAATTGTTGGTAAAATTTTCTCTATAAAAAAAAAAAATAATGTTTATTTATGTAAAATTTATATTAATAAAACTATTTATATTAAATTTAAGTCTAAAAATAAATTTTTATATATTGGAATGAAATTAGCTATTGGTTTAAAAAAATATAAAGATTTTAATATTAATAAAATATTGTTATATTCTCAAAGTAATATAAATAAATTAAATTGGAAAATATACACATATTCTGATTTTAAATTATTTGGAAATAAAAATAATATAGTTGAATTTCCTGAAAATATAAAAATTGGTACTTTAGTAAAAAATTATTTTGATAAAATTTCAAATGATACTATTTTAATTAATGTTACTCCAAATAGAAATGATTGTTTAGGTTTATTAGGTTTATCTAGAGATTTATCTGTTATAAATAATTTTAAATTAAAAATGTTATATAAAATTAAAAAAAATATTGTTTTAAAAAAAAATAAAGATAAATTAAATTTTTTAATTAAGAAAAATACTTTTTGTTGTAGTTATTTTTTTAAGATTTTAAAAAATATTAATATGTCTATTCAAACTCCATTTTTTATTAGGGAATGTTTGAGAAAATCTCATATTAAATCTATAAATATAGTTTCTGATGTTATTAATTATGTTTCATTAGAATTAGGCCAATCTATTCATGTATTTGATTATGATAAAATAAAAAATAATTCTATAGAAATTAGATTATCTAAAAAAAATGATAAATTTTATTTAAAAAAAAATTTATCTTTTAATTTATTTAAAAATACATTAGTTATTTTGAATAACAAAGAGATCATTTCTTTAGGTGGATTTATTCAATCAAAAAAATTTTCTATTAATAAAAAAACAAAAAATATATATTTAGGATCTGGAGTTTTTAATAATTTTTTAATTGATCGTATTAAAAATAAATATAAAAATTATTATTTATCATATGATAATCATTTTAGAAAGTGTGATACAAATTTATGTTTAACGGCATTAAATAGAATTTCTAAAATTTTAATTAAATATTGTAGTGGAAATATTTCTTCTATGAATTATTTAAATAAAAAATATTGTAAAGATAATAAAAAAATAGTTATTTCATATAAAAATATAAATAAAATTCTAGGTTTTCAAATTAATAAATTTATTATTTTAAATATTTTAAAAAAATTAAAATATATAATTTATGAAAAATTAAATAAATTAGAAGTTATTCCTCCTTCATTTCGTATAGATATTTTATGTATGGAAGATGTTATATCAGATATATTGAGATTTTATGGATATAATAAAGTTCCTTCTATTCCTTTAAAATTTAATCAAATAATTCCAAAAAAAAATTTTATTTTAAAAAAAATAAATAAAATAAAAAATTTTTTGTTATATAAGGGATATTTTGAAGTAATTAATTATAGTTTTACTGATTTATTGTCTCAAAAATTTTTTACAAAAAAAAAAAAATTATTAAAAATTATTAATCCAATTTCTAAAGATTATTCTTATATGAGAGCATCTTTAATTCCTGGATTAATTAAAAATGTATTATATAATAAAAATCGTCAAAAAAATTCTTTTTCTATTTTTGAAAGTGGATTATGTTTTAAAAAACAACATGATTCTGAATTTAATATAGTTCAAAATTTATTTTTATCTGGTATCAAAAGTGGTTTTAAAAATAAAAAAAATTGGTTTTATAAAGATACTAAATTTAATTATTATGATTTAAAATCTGATATAGAAAATATTCTTTCTTTTTTTTTTGAATTTCATAAGATTTTATTTAAAAAAAAAATTATTTTAGGATTAGATAGAAATTTTTCTGCAAAAATTTATTATAAAAATAATGTTATAGGTTATCTTGGAATGTTAAATAATATTATTAAAAATTTTTATAATTTAAAAGATAATGTTTTTATTTTTGAAATTTTTATTGATAAACTTTTTTTTGATAAAAATAAAAAAATTAATGAATTTTTATCTTATCCTTATAGTTCTAGAGATATTTCTATTATTGTATCGAATGATATTCCTGCAATAGAAATTATTTCTTTATGTTATAAAATTTCTGTAAAAAAAATTTTTAAAGTATATGTTTTTGATGTGTATACTGGAACAAATATTCCAATAAATAAAAAAAGTTTATCTATTAGAATTTTTTTTAAAAATAATAAAAAAAATATTACTAATAATGAAATTGAATCTTTGTTAAAAAAATGCTTAAAAAAATTAAAAAATAAATTTAATGTAAAATTAAGAGATAAATAAATAAAATTATTTTAAATACTTTAATTATTTTTTTATAATAATTTTAAATTATTGATATTTGTATTTAAGTATATTTTTTAAAAAATTTTTAAAATATAAATTTTTCTTTAAGGAGTAAAAGTATGAATTGTTTAATGAATTCAATATATTTATTTTCAATAAATTCTATTTCAAATAATACGTTTTCTTTAATTTTTATATTATTAATGTGTTTATTATTTTTTTATTTATTTATATTTCTTCCAAAACAAGAAAAATTAAAAAAACATTTATCTTTAATGAATTCTATTTTAATTAATGATGAAGTTATTACAAAAAGTGGTTTTTTGGGAAAAGTTTCTAAAATTTATAAAAATAATTATTTAAAGATACGATTAAATAAAAATAATGAAGTATTAATAAAACGAGATTTTATTTTAGCAATTCTTCCTAAAGGGACATTAAAATCGTTATAAATTTTTTATTTTTTATAATAATATAAATTTTTTTGACTAAAAAATTTATTTTTTTAAATATTTTTAGTCAATATTTTTAATATAAATAAGAAAAAATCGCTACTTTAGAAAAAATTTTTTTTAATTTATTTAAAATACTTAATCTATTAATTTGAATTTCTAAAACATTATGATTAATTTTTATTTGATTAAAAAATTTTTCTATTGTTTTATTAATATTTATTATTTCTTTAATAGATTTCTCATATTCTGTTTTTTTATTAAATTTTTTTATTTTTTTATTTATTTTTTTTATTTTTCTTGTGATTTTTTTTTCTATTTTTTTCTTAAAAAGTAATTTATTAATTATATTTAATTTTTTTTTTTTATGATTTTTTAAAATATTATCAATTCTTTTATTTAATATTAATATTTTTTTTAAATTTTTAGAATTTATAAATTTTAACATTATTTTTATTTTTTTATTTATTTGAAATAAATTAATTTTTTTAATATTTATTATAGATTTTATAATTTTTTTAATATTTTTTTCTTTTTTATAAAAATTATGAAATCTATTTATTATAAATTTAAATATTTTTTTATTGAAAGATATTGATTTTTTTATATTATATAAATTAATTATTTTATTAATTAAAATGTTTAAATTAAATGAAATTTTATTTTTTATAATAATTTTTAAGATTCCTATTGCTGTTCTTCTTAAAGCAAATGGATCTGTATCACCTTTTGGTTTTTTTCCAATTAAAAATAATCCAATTAAATTATCAAATTTATCTGATAAAGAAAGAGCAATTCCAATTTTAGTTTTTGGTAATTTATCTTTTTTATATCTTGGTAAATATTGTTCTTTAATAGCTTTATAAATTTCTTCTTTTTCTTCATTATATTTAGCATAATAAGAACCAATAATACCTTGAAGATCTGGAAATTCCGATACCATATAACTAATTAAATCACATTTAGATAAAGAAGCTGATTTTATTCCATTTTTTATATTAAAATCTAATATTTTTGAAAAAAATACAATTATTTTTTTTAATCTATTTGTTTTTTTATACATATTTCCTAGATTTTTATAAAATAAAATATTTTTTAATTTTTTTTTGTTTTGTTTTAACAATTTTTTTGTATCTTTTTTAATAAAAAAATTTATATCTTGTAATTTTGATAATATTACAGATTTATATCCTAATATAATATTTTTATATTTTTTTTTTTTTAAATTTGTTAAAAAAATAAAATATGATTTTAATTTTCCATTTTTTTTAAATAATGGAAAAGATTTTAATATTTTTTCTATTATATAAATAATTATTTCTTTTGGTATAGATAAATATTTTTTATTAAAATTAGCAATTAACGCAGTTGGATATTCTACTAAAGAATTAACTTCATTTAATAAATTAAAATTTATTTTTAAATAACTTTTATTTTTTTTAGATAATTTTTTTATATTTTTATATATTTTGTTTTTTCTTTTATTATAATCTACTATTATTTTTCCTTTGTTTAATAAAGTAGATTCATAATGATTTGCATTTAAAATTTTTATTTTTGATTTTTTTTTAAAAAAATGACCTTCAGAAATGTTATTTGATTTAAGATTAAATATTTTACATGGTATAATTTTTTTATTTAATAGCATTATAATATTTCTAATAGGTCTAATAAATTTATGTTTTGTTTCATTCCATTTCATAAAATAAGGACATGGAAATTTATAGAGAATTTTTTTTGTTATTTTTGGAAGAATTTTTTTATATTTTTTAAATTTAATTTTTTTTTTATATATTAACCATTCTAAATTATTTTTTTTTAATCGTTCAATTTTATTTATATTTATTTTTAATTTTTTCATCCATAATATTGCTGGTTTTTTAATATTTCCATATTTATCAAATGAAATTGATATAGGAGGTCCTTTTTTTATAATATATTTTTTTATATTATTTTGTTGAATATTTTTAATTTGTATTGCTAGTTTTCTATGTGTTGCAAACCATTTTATTTTATCATAAATAATATTTTCTATTTTTAAGATTTGAATGAATTTTTTATAAAGAGTTAGAGCTATTTTTTTTAATAAATTAGCTGGAAGATTTTCTATTTGTATTTCTATTAAAAATGTTTTTTTTTTCATAATTTATTTTGTTCCATCTTTTTTTAAAAATTTTTTTTTATAAATTTTTGCAATATTTTTTGTAATTTTTCTAATTTTAAAAATATAATTTTGTCTTTCTGTAGAAGATATAAATTTTCTAGAATCTAATAAATTAAAACAATGAATTGCTTGTAATATACATTCATATGAAGGTATAATAAGAACTTTTTTTAAAGATAATAATCTTTTTGATTCATCATAATATAATTTAAAATTTTTAAATAAAAAATTTTTTCCTGATATATCTAAATTATATTTTGATTGTTCAACTTCATTTTTGTAAAAAATTTTTTTATAAGTAATATTTTTTAAATTATTTTTACACCATATTATTTCATATATATTTTTTACATTTTGTATATGCATAGCTAATCTTTCTAATCCATATGTTATTTCTATTGATATTGGATTACAATTAATAGCTCCAATTTGTTGAAAGTATGTAAATTGTGTAATTTCTATTCCATTTAACCATACTTCCCATCCTATTCCTGATGCTCCTAATGTTGGGTTTTTCCAATTATCTTCTATAAATTTTATATCATTATTTTTTAGATTTATATTAAGATATAATAAAGATTCAAGATATATTTTTTGAATATTTTTTGGAGCTGGTTTTATAATTACTTGAAATTGATAATAATGTTGTAATCTATTTTTATTTTTTCCACTTCTTCCATCTGTTGGTCTTCTTGATGCTTGAGTATAAGCATATGAAATAGGTTTTTTTCCAATACATGAAAAAAATGTTTTATGATGAAATGTACCAGCTCCAATAGGAATATCTAATGGTTCAATTAATATACAACCTTGTTTATTCCAAAATTTTTTTAAATTTAGAATTATTTCATTAAAAGTTTTTTGTTTTTTATTTTTCATAATTTCCTAATTAAAATTTTTTATATTTTTTAAAATTTTTAAATAAAAAAATAAATTTTTATATCATATTATTTTTTATAAATATATTATATTTTTTATTATTAAAATATAATATGTATTTTTAAAAAAATAATTATATTTAAAAAATTTATTATTTTAAAAATATTATATATTATTAATATAATTAAGTATTTTTGAAATAAGTAATATTTTTTTTAAAATATTAAATTATTTAAATTAGGAAATAAATAATGAAATATATAGGTCCTCATGTTAGTATTTCTAAAGGAATTGTTTCTGTTTTAAAACAATCTTTTAAATTAAATTCAACTGCTATAGGTTTTTTTATAAAAAATCCATTAAGATGGAAAATTTCTCACATTAATAAAAAAATAATAAATGATTTTAAAAAAACTTGTAAAAAATATAAATATTCTATGAAACAAATTTTACCACATAGTAGTTTTTTAATTAATTTAGGTCATCCAAATAATAATATTTTAAACAAATCTATAAAATCTTTAATAGATGAAGTTATTTTATGTGAAAAATTAGGTTTAAAATTTTTAAATTTTCATCCAGGAAGTTATTTAAATAAAATTTCTAAAAAAAAATGTTTAAATAGAATTTCACAATCTATTAATATTATTTTAAAAGAAACTCAAAATTTAACTTTGGTTGTTGAAAATACATCTGGTCAAGGAACAAATTTAGGATATTGTTTTGAACATTTATCAGAAATTTTAGATAAAGTAAAAAATAAAAAACGAATTGGTATTTGTTTAGATACATGTCATTTGTTTTCTTCTGGATATGATATACGTGATTTTAAAAATTATCATAAAACTTTTAATTTATTTGAAAAATATATTGGTTTTAATTATTTAAAAGGAATTCATTTAAATGATTCTAAACATCCTTTAGGTAGTCGAAAAGACAGGCATGAAAATTTGGGTTTAGGATATATTGGAAAAAAATTTTTTGAATTTATAATGAAAGATAAACGATTTAATTTTAAACCAATAATTTTAGAAACAATTAATAAAAAATTATGGAGAAAAGAAATTTCTTGGTTAAAATCTAAAATTTTTAATTATTAATTTAATTAAAATTTTTAATTTATTAAATTTATATTGTGAGAGATTAATTATGATAACACTTTATGGAACCGAAAGAAAAAAATTTGGTACAAGTTATAGTAGAAAATTACGTTTAAAAAATAATTTGCCATCTATAGTTTATGGAAAACAAAGTGATATTTTATTTATTAAATTAAAACAAAATGATATTATTAATTTATTTAATAAAAAAAATTGTATTAATAAAAATATTACATTAATTATAAATAAAAAAAAAATTAAAGTTATTTTTAAAGAAATTCAAAGACATCCATATAAATATAAATTTCTACATATTGATTTTTTAAGGATATAAATTTTTTATTATATTTTTAGGCACATAACATTAATTAATTTCATTTTGTTTTTTTTTTTTTTTTTTTTTTTTTTATATATTTTTTTTTTTTTTTTTTTTTTTATTATTATTATAATATTGTTTTTTTGATTTAATTTTTTTTTACCGTGCCGTTTTTAACTCTTAAAAATTTTTTATATTTTTATTTAAAAATAAAATATTTTAATAATAGAAGATCTTAAAAAAACCATTTCTTGATTAAATTGTAAAATAAAAATATTTATTATACTGATTAATAAAATTATTTTTGGTATCCAATAAATGTTTTTTTTTTTTAAAAATTGAATTATTTTATTTTTATTTTTTTTTTGAAAACCTTTCCAAATTATCCATATGCTAAAAAATAATATTATTAAATTAAATATAAAAAATTTTTTAAAATATTTGTTTTTATTAGTATTCGGAAGATTAATTAATAATGTAGTTAATATTCCAGGTATAATATAAATTAAAGGCCAGATAATACAACTAAATAAATTTGGAAAAAAAAATTTTTTAAAAAAAGATATTTCTAACATTCCAGATAAAACAGGAATAATTGGTCTAGTTGGTCCAATAAATTTTCCAAAAAAAATAGTATATGTATTATATTTATTTAAAATTTTTGTTATTTTTTTTACAATAACGTAGTATTTTTTAAATATTTTTAATTGATTAATCCAATTTTTAAATTGAAATCCAATAAAATATGAAATCCAATCTCCTAATAAACATCCTATCATAGAAGACAACCAAGATGGATAAAATTTTTCATGTGATTTTGCAATCATAGCTCCAATAGTAGACATAATCATAATTCCTGGTATAAATAAACCAATTAGAGCAAATGATTCAATAAAAGATATTATTAAAACTATTAAACAAAAATAAATTAATGGTTGATTAGAAATGTAATTAAATAATAGTTCCATATTTTTTTTATTCCATATTAGAAATATAAATTATTTAAATATTTTATATTAATTTTGAAAATAAGAAAAATGTTAAAATTAAAAAATAATATAATTTTAAATTTTTTATTTAAATAAAAAATTTTAAAAAAATATAAAATTATAGTAAAATATAAAAAATATAATTTTAATTAAATAAATTTATTCATTTAAATTTTATATTTTTAAATTAATTTTTTAATTTTGAAATAATATTTTATGAATAAAAAATTAATTTTAATATAAGTATATATTTTGATGATATTATATTATACTATTATTTTAAATTAATTTTTTATTAAAAAATTTTTATTTTAAAAAAATTATTTTATATAGTTATTTTTTATTAAAAAATTAAAAGTTTAATTTAAATATATTTTTTAAAATAATTTAAATATTTTTTTTTAAAAAAAAATAATTTTTTTATTTTTAAAAAAATATTTTTAAAAAAATAAATTTTATATGTTTAAATAAATATTTAAATTTTTTATATATTTTTTAATATATAAAATAATTTTAAATTTAAAATTCTATTATAAGCATATATAAATAGAGACAATTTATCAGTGATTAAAAAACAACATTTAGGTTTTAATTTTTATAATAAAAAATATTTTAGTCAAGTTTTTTTAAAAGATAAAAATATTATTAAAAAAATAATATTTTTTTTAAATCCTAAAAAAAATGATTTATTATTTGAAATTGGTCCTGGTTTGGGAGCATTAACAATTCCTTTGTTTGATTTTATTGATCATTTAACTGTAATAGATATTGATAATGATGTTTTAAATTTTTTTAAAAATAAAAAAATATTTTCAAAAATAAATTTTTATTTAATGGATGTTTTAAATTTTAATTTTTTAAAATTTTATTTTAAAAATAATAAAAAAAAAATACGAATTTTTGGAAATTTACCATATAATATTTCAACTGAATTTTTAATTCATATTATAAAATATAATTTTATTTTTAAAGATGCTCATTTTATGTTTCAAAAAGAAGTATCAAATAGAATTTTAGCAACTCATAATACAAAATTTTATGGAAGATTAAGTATTTTAATTCAATATTTTTTTAAAATTAAAAAATTATTTGATATATCTAAAAATTCTTTTTTTCCTATCCCAAAAGTTTCTTCAACTTTTTTAAGATTTTCTCCTCATAAATTATTTCCTGAATTATTATTTGATATTAATATATTAAGTAAAATTACAAAAATTGCATTTTCAAAACGACGAAAAATATTAAAAAATAGTTTACAAAAATTATTTACAGAAAAAGATTTAATTTTTTTAAATATTGATTCTTCTTTGAGACCTGAAAATTTATCTATAAAAAAATATTATATTTTAACAGATTATTTTATTAAAAAAAAAATTAATTATTGAAAACATAAAAATTTTTTATAAAAAATTTTATAAAAAAATTTTATTTTTTTTTAAATTGGAAATTATTTATGAGTACTTATTTTATTGGTGATTTACATGGATGTTATGATCAATTTAGATATCTTTTAGAGAAAGTTAATTTTAATTCTTTTAAAGATGAGTTATGGATTACAGGAGATTTAGTTGGTAGAGGTCCTAGTTCTTATGATGTTTTAAAATATGTTTTATCTTTAAATAATGTCAAATTAGTTTTAGGTAATCATGATTTAAATTTAATTTTATTATATTATGGTATTCAAAAAAAATCTATAGAAAAAGAAATTTCAGAGTTATTAAATAATAATAATTTAGAATTTATAATAACAAAATTAAAAAAAATTCCATTAGTTCAATATGATAAAAAAAGAAAATTAATTATGTCTCATGCTGGAATTTTTCCAAAATGGGATTTAAATGAAATTATAAAATTTTCTACTTTATCTGAAAAAATTTTATCAGGAAAAAATTTTTTAAAGTATTTAAGTTATATGAATGGAGATTTTCCAAATTTTTATTTTTATAAATTAAATAAATATAATATTTTTAGATTTTCAATAAATTCTTTTACTCGTATGAGATATTGTTATATTAATGGAGAATTAGATTTTAGTTATAAAGATAAACCACCGCATTTTAATAAAAATATTTTTCCTTGGTTTAATATCAATAATAAATTAGATAAAAATTATTCTATATTTTTTGGTCATTGGGCATCTTTAGGTAATACAACAACACCAGAAAATATATTTCCTTTAGATTCTGGTTGTTGTTGGAACAGATATTTAACTATTTTAAGATGGGAAGATAAAAAAATTTTTAAAAAAAAATGTAATTTAAATATTTAGTTTGATATTAAATAATTTTTAATATAATAAATATATTTTATTTTTTTTTAAAAAATTATTTTTATAAATTATTTTTTATTTTTTAATTTTTTATGAAGTGTTTGTAAACATATAATGTTTTTAAATGGATTACTTTTAAATGAATTAATAGAAGCTATAGCTCCATTTATTGTAGTATTATAATAAATTTTATGTTGAATTGCTTTTTTTCTAATAAATTTAGTTTTTTTTATTTCATTTTTTGAATAAGCTGTACTAATTATATAAGAATATCTTTTATTTTTTATTTCTTGACACATTTTTTTTTTATTATTATATATTTTTTGTATATTATTTGTTTTTATTTTTTTTTTTTTTAAAAAATTATATGTTTCATAAATTGTATCTATTTTAAAATTATTTTTTTTTAATTTTTTTACTAATTTAACAATTGTTTTTTTATTTTCTTCTTTGATTAAGAGTAATGTTCTTTTTTTATTGTTAATTATATTTTTTGAAGCTAACATAGCTTTACTAAAAGCTTCTGAAAAACTTTTTCCTATACCCATTACTTCACCAGTTGATTTCATTTCTGGGCTAAGAAGAGGATCTGAATTAGAAAATTTATTAAATGGAAAAATAGATTCTTTTACAGAATAATATTTATAATTAATATTTTCTTTTAAAAATTTTTGTTTTTTTAAATTAATTCCAATCATTACTTGAGTAGCAACTTTAGCTAATTGAATACCTGTTGCTTTTGAAATAAAAGGAATTGTTCTTGCTGCTCTTGGATTTACTTCTATAATATATAATTTATTTTTTTTTATTGCAAATTGTATATTTATTAATCCTTTAATTTTTAATTTTAATGATATTTGTTTTACTTGTTTTTTGATTAAAGATAGTATTTCTTTTTTTAAAGTATATGGTGGTAACGAACAAGATGAATCTCCAGAATGAATTCCAGCTTGTTCAATATGCTCCATTATTCCACCAATAAGTATATTTTTTCCATCAAATACTGCATCAACATCTATTTCTATAGAATTATTAAGATAATGATCTATAAATATTGAATTATTATTTTTTTTTATATTTTTTTTAAAATATTTTCTTAAATTTTTTAAATTATATATAATTTCCATAGATTTTCCTCCTAAAACATATGAAGGTCTAATCATTATTGGATATTTTATTTTTTTTATTTTGTGTTCTGCTTCTATTAAATTTTTTACTGTTGCATTTTTTGGTTGTTTTAAATTTAATTGTTTAATTATTTTTTGAAATTTTTTTCTATCTTCAGCTTGATCAATATATTTTGCATTGGTTCCAATAATTTTAATTCCTTCATGATCTAATTTTTTTGCTAATTTTAATGGAGTTTGACCTCCAAATTGAATAATTATTCCTTTTGGTTTTTCAATTCTTATAATTTCTAATATATTTTCTAAAACAATTGGTTCAAAATATAATCTATCTGAAATATCATAATCAGTAGATACTGTTTCTGGATTACAATTAATAATAATAGTTTCAAAATTATTTTTTCTTAATTCTTGAGCTGAATGAACACAACAATAATCAAATTCTACTCCTTGTCCTATTCTATTTGGTCCACTTCCTAAAATAATTATTTTATTTTTATTTTTAGTAGGTTTTGATTCACATTCATCTTCCCATGTAGAATACATATAAGAAATAGATGTTTTAAATTCTGCGGAACAAGAATCAATTCTTTTAAATACAGGATGTATTTTATTTTTATATCTTAATTTTCTGACATATTTTTCTTTTTTTTTAATTAAATTTGATATTCTTTTATCTGAAAATCCTTTTTGTTTTATTTTTTTTAAAAATTTTTTATTTAATATTTTTTTTGGATTTTTTTTTAAATTTTCTTCTATTTTAATTAATTCTTTAATTTGTGAAAGAAACCATATATCAATTTTAGTTAATTTATATACTTCTTGAATAGATATTTTTTGTTTAAATGCATTAGCTATATACCACAATCTATCTGGACCTGGATATTGTAATTCATATTTTATTTTTTTTATATTTTTATTATTTTTTTTTAAATCAAATCCATATGAATTTTTTTCTAAACTTCTAATAGCTTTTTGAAGAGATTCTTGAAATGTTCTTCCAAGAGCCATTACTTCACCAGTTGATTTCATTTGAGTTGTTAATCTATTATTACTTTTTGGAAATTTATCAAAGTCAAATCTAGGAATTTTGGTTACGATATAATCTATAGATGGTTCAAACGAAGCAGGAATATTAATTCCTGAAATTTTATTATTTAATTCATCTAAAGTATATCCTATAGATAATTTTGTTGCTATTTTAGCTATTGGAAAACCTGTTGCTTTAGATGCTAAAGCTGAAGAACGAGACACTCTAGGATTCATTTCAATAACAACTATTTTCCCATTTTTAGGATTAATAGCAAATTGAACATTTGATCCTCCTGTTTTAATTCCTATTTCTTTTAAAATTTTTATAGAATAATTTCTTAATTTCTGATATTCTTTATCACTTAATGTTTGTGCTGGAGAAACTGTAATTGAATCTCCAGTATGAATTCCCATTGGATCTATATTTTCTATTGAACAAATAATAATGCAATTATTTTTTTTATCTCTTACAACTTCCATTTCATATTCTTTCCAACCAATTATTGATTCGTCAATTAATAATTCTTGAGTAGGGGATAAATTTAATCCTTTTTGACAAATTTTTTTAAATTCTTTTATGTTATAAGCAATTCCACCTCCTGTCCCGCCCATTGTAAAAGATGGTCTAATAATACATGGAAAACCAATTTTTTCTGATATTAAATATGCTTCTTTTAAAGATTTTGCTATTCCTGATTTTGGCATACTTAAATTAATTTTTTTCATTGATTTTCTAAATAAACTTCTATTTTCTGCTTTTTTTATTGATTTTACATTAGCACCAATCATTTTTACATTAAATTTTGATAAAATATTTTTATCATTTAATTTTAATGCGCAATTTAATGCGGTTTGTCCACCCATTGTTGGAAGTAATGCATCTGGTTTTTCTTTTTTTATTATTTTTTTAACAATTTTCCAATGAATTGGTTCAATATAAGTTTTATCAGCTATTTGAGGATCTGTCATGATTGTAGCTGGATTAGAGTTTATTAAAATTACTTTATATCCTTCTTCTTTTAGAGATTTACATGCTTGTGCTCCAGAATAATCAAATTCACATGCTTGACCTATAATTATTGGACCCGCTCCTAAAACTAATATAGATTGAATTTTTTTTGTTTTTGGCATATTTTCTCTTCTCATTTTAAATTTTTTTATTTGTTTTTGTTCATTAATTTTATAAAATAATTAAATAAAAATGATGCATCATGAGGTCCTGGGCTTGATTCAGGATGTCCTTGAAAACTAAATATAGGTTTATTTTTAATTTTTATTCCTTGTATTGTTTTATCAAAAAGAGATAAATAAGTAATTTTTATATTTTTTGGTAAAGTTTTTTTATCTATAATAAAATTATGATTTTGAGATGTAATAATTATTTTTTTTGTTTTAATATCTTGAACTGGATGATTTGCTCCATGATGACCAAATTTCATTTTTATAATTTTAGCGTTATTTGCTAAAGCTAATATTTGATGACCTAAACAAATTCCAAACATAGGTATGTTATAAGGGATAAGTTTTTTTATAGATTGTATTGCAGATATGAAATTTCTAGGATCTCCCGGCCCATTAGAAAGAAAAATTCCATCTGGAGATAATTTTAATACTTTTTTATATTTAAAATTTTTTGAAATTACAGTAATTTTACATTTTTTTTTTATTAAAATATTAATTATATTTTTTTTAATTCCAAAATCGTAAACAACGATATTTTTTTTAAATTTTATATTTTTTTTTTTAAAATTATTATATATATTTATTTTTTTTTTATTTAATATATTGTTTTTTATATTTAATATTATTTTTTTTTTTGGAAATTTTAATTTTTTATATTTTAAAACTTCTTTGTAATTTTTAAATTTTGGTATTTTTTTTAAACATATAATACATCCTTTTTGAGAACCAGATTTTCTAATTTTTTTTGTTAATTTTCTTGTATCAATGTTTGTAATAGTTATTATTTTTTTTTTTTTTAGATATTTTAAAAGTGTAGTTTGACTTCTATAATGACTTGATATTGGAGATATATTTTTAATTATTATTCCTTTTGCATGTATAAATGATGATTCTTCATCATTTGAATTTATTCCGACATTTCCTATATGTGGATATGTAAAAGTAATAATTTGATTTTTATAAGATGGATCAGTTAAAATTTCATGATATCCAGTCATAGATGTATTAAAAACAACTTCACCATCACTTATTCCATTTATTCCAATAGATTCTCCATAAAATTTACTTCCATCTTCTAAAATTAAAATAGCTGTATTTTTCAAAATATCTCCAAATTCTATTGATTTATTTTAAAAATATTTATTTATTTTATAAGAAATTGATGTATGAATAACATTATATTTTGAATAAAAAATTTTTTATATTATTTATAATATATTTATTATAAATATAATTTTTTTAAATAAAAAATTAATTTTTTAACACATCTTCCATAGTAAATAATCCATTTTTTTTATAATATATCCAAATAGCAGATTTTAATGCTCCTTTAGAAAAGGTTTTTCTATGAAAAGCTTGATGCTTAATTTGAATTTTTTCTTCTTCGTTTATAAAAATAACTGAATGATCTCCAATTATTTCTCCTGCTCGAATACTATTAAATCCGATTTCATTTTTTCTTTTTTTATAATTTTTTTTATTTCTATTAAAAACAAAAATATCTTTAAAATTTGTTTTCATAGTTTTTGAAATTCTTTTTCCTAAAGTTAATGCTGTTCCAGAAGGAGAATCTAATTTATTTCTATGATGTGATTCTAATATTTCTATATCTGAATCAAATCCAATATTTTTTGTTGTTATCTTAAGAAGCTTTAAAATTAAATTAATTCCAATGCTAAAATTTGTTGAATGTAATATACTTATTTTTTTAGATTTTTTTTTTATTTCTAAATAATTTTTTTCTTTTAATCCTGTTGTTCCGATAATAATTTTTTTATTATTATTATAACAAAAATTTAAATTTTTCATTGTATTTTTTGGATTAGTAAAATCAATTAATATATCAAAATTTTTATTATTTTTTATATTATCTTCGATTTTTATTTTCTTTTTTTTTAAATTTATTAATTTATTTATTATTTTTTTATATTTTTTTTTTTTTTTTTTTATTATTAATAAAGTTAATTTAATATTTTTATATTTTTTTGATTCTTTTATTAAACTTTTTCCCATTTTTCCTAATGCTCCAGAAATGGCAATTTTTATTCTTTTTTTCATTTTTTTTATTCCATAAATTTTAAATATTATAATATTAATTTTTTATATATTTTAAAAAATTTAATCTTATAAAAAATTATTTTTTTTAAAAAAAAATATTACACCTAATATTATGCTTATGTCTGAAAGATTAAATATTGGAAAATGAACATTTTTATAATGAAAATCAATAAAATCTATTACAAATTTATATTTTATTCTATCTATAAAATTTCCAATAGCTCCACTAAATAAAAATATAAATGTATAAATATTTATTTTATTCGTTTTAAAAAAATAGTATATTTTATAAATTATGATACAAGTAAAAATAATATATATTTTATATAAATAATTATTTTGAAATATATTTTTTTTAGAAAATATTTCAAACATTAAACCATGATTTTGAACATAAAAAATATTAAAATTAGATAAAATTATTTTTTTTTGATTAATTTTAAAATTTTTTAAAATTAATATTTTTGAAAAATAATCTATATAAATTATTAAAATAATTAATAATAAAATATATATTTTTTTATTAAATAAGAATTTTTTCATTTATGCAAAAATTCTATTTTTTTCTTTTCCTGAAATATTTAAAAAACATCTATAACAAATATCTAAAAATTTTTTGTTTTTATTATTTTTTTTAAAAAAATGCCAACATCTTATACATTTTTTTCCTTTATTTAATTTTAATTTTATTTTTACAAAATTTATTTTAGAATTAGTTTTTAAATTTTTATCAGAAGATGAAAAATTTTTTAATGAACATTTTGAAGTTAAAAATATATATTTTAATTCTTTTTTAAGAATATTTAATTTTTTTAAAATATTTTTTTTTAAAAATAATACAATTGAAAGTTCTAAAGAATTTTTTATTATTTTTTTTTCTTTTTTTTTTTCTATAAGTTTATTAATTTCATTTTTAATTTGAAATATTATTTTCCATGTTTCGTTTTTAATATGTTTTTTTGTAGAATAAAAAAAAATTTTTTTAAACCATTGTTGTGTAAATAAATTATTTTTTTTTTTAAAAGGTATATTTTTCCATATTTCATAAGATGTAAATGGTAAAATAGGGGAAATCCAAATAGTTAAAGTTTGAATAATTAAGAAAATTGCAGTTTGACAACTTCTTCTATTTTTACTATTTTTAAAAGATGTATATAATCTATCTTTTATAATATCTAAATATATTGCACTCATTTTTATAAAACAAAAATTTAATATTAATTTTATAACTTTATGAAATTTATATTTTTTATAATATTTAATAATTTTTTTTTGTATTTTTAAAGTTTCTTGAATTGCCCAAATATCTATTTGTAACATATCTTTTTTCTTTATAAAATTTTTTTTAGGATTAAAATCATATATATTTCCTAAAAAAAAACGAGCTGTATTTCGTATTTTTCTATAAGAATCGATATTTTGTTTTAATATTTTTTCTGATATTGAAATATCTTTAGAATAATTACTTGAAGCCACCCATAAACGTAAAATATCTGCGCCAAATTTTTTTATTACTTCATTTGGGCTAATAGTGTTTCCAATAGATTTGGACATTTTTTTTCCATTTTTATCTATTGTAAAACCATGAGTTATTACTTGTTTATATGGTGCGCATTTTTGTAAAATGGATGATATCATTAAAGATGACATAAACCATCCTCTATGTTGATCTGATCCTTCTATATATAAATTTGAAATTTTTAATTTTTTATTAAAATATTTATATATGGATGATGTATACATACACCCTGATTCAAACCATACATCTAAAATGTCTTTAGATTTTGTATATAATTTAGATTCTTTTTTTAAAAAAATTTTTTTATCAATTTTCCACCATTCTTCTATTCCTTTTTTTTTAATAAGAGAAATAATTTTTTTTAAAAAAATATTTGTTTTTTTATGTAATTTTCCTGTTTTTTTATGTATAAAAAAAGGAATAGGAACACCCCAAGATCTTTGTCTGGAAACACACCAATCTGGTCTATTTTTTACTAATGAAATCATATTATTTTTAGTCCAATTTGGAATCCATGATACTTTTTTTATTTCTTTAATAGTATGTTTTTTAAAGTTATTTTTATTAAGATTAATAAACCATTGTGGGGTAGATCGAAATATTATAGGTGATTTATGTCTCCAACAATGTGGATATGAATGTTTTATTTTTTTATATTTTATTAAAGAATTATTTTTTTTTAAAATAGAAATTATTGTATCATTAATTTTAAATATATTTTTATTATTTATTTTTGAATGTATATTTTTTTTATAATTTCCAAATTCATCAATTAAATTTTTTGGATTAATATTATATTTTTTACAAGCAATATAATCTTCTTGTCCATGAGCAGGTGCTGTATGAACTGCTCCAGTTCCTATATCTAAAACTACATGATTACTTAATATTATTGGAATTTTAATTTTTAAAAAAGAATGAAAAACATATAAATTCTTTAATTTTTTTCCTTTAACTGAATGTATAATCATATATTTTTTTTTACTAAGAATTTTTAATATATCATCTGTTCTTTCTTTAGATATTATAAATAATTTATTTTTAGTTTGTATTAAATTATAAATAAATTTTGGATTAATAGAAATAGCTTGACTTGCTGGTAAAGTCCATGGAGTTGTAGTCCAAATAATAATATATATATTTTTTTTAAAATATTTATTTTTTTTAATATTAAATATTTTAAATATTTTTTTTTTATTACTGAGTTTTAAAGAAAAATATATAGAATCTGATTTTTTTTCTTTATATTCTACTTCTGCTTCTGCTAATGAAGATTGACATTTTATACACCAATATATAGGTTTTAATCCTTGATATAAGTATTTTTTTTTAAGAATTTTTGATAATATTTTAATAATATTAGATTGATTTTTATAATTCATAGTTAATAATGATTTTTTCCAATTAGCTAAAATTCCTAATCTAATAAAATCTTTTTTTTGTATTTTAACTTGTTTTTTTGCATATTTTCTACATTTATCTCTAATTTGATATTTATTAAAATTTTTAAATTTTTTTTTATATTTTTTTTCAATACTATGTTCAATTGGTAGTCCATGACAATCCCAACAAGGAATAAATGGAACTTTATATCCAGATAGATTTTTAAATTTTATAATAATGTCTTTTAATATTTTATTTAAAGCGTGGCCTATATGAATCTTTCCATTAGCATATGGAGGTCCATCATTAATTATAAATTTTTTAGAATTTTTTTTTGAATTTACTATTAATTTATATAAATTTATTTTATTCCATTCTTTTAATATTTCTATTTCTTTTTGAGGTAAATTAGCTTTCATTGAAAATTTTGTTTTAGGTAATTGTAAAGTATTTTTATAACTTTTCATTATAATCCTATTATAAAAAATATAAAATTTTGAAGTATTTTATATATTAAATATTAAAAAAAAATTATTTTTTTATATATAAAAATATATTTTTATATATTAATATTTTGTTATTATAATTAATTAATTATTTTTTTATATTTAAATATAAGGAATTTATTTTGGCAAATATTAAATCATCTAAAAAGAATATAATTACATCTAATAATAAAAAAAAAGAAAATAATAAAAAACGTTCAATTATTAAAACATATATAAAAAAAGTTTTATTTTTTATTTCTTCTAAAAATTTTGAAAAATCTATGTTTTTTTTTAATAAGATGCAATCTATTTTAGATAAATATTCTGTAAAAGGAATAATACATAAAAATAAAGCAGCAAGATTTAAATCAAGTTTATATTCAAAAATTAAAAATATAATTAATTTAAAAAATTCTATATAAAGTATTAAAATTTTTTATATTTTTATTAAAATCAGTATTATTTCTAAATTTTTATTAAAATTTTTAGAAAATTTTACTGATTTTATAAATAATCATTTTGTTAGAGAATCAAAAAATTTTTTTATTCCATCAAAAAATCTTTTAGAACGAGGATTATTTTTTTCTCCTTTATTTCCTTCTAAACTATTTCCTAATTCATATAATAATTTTTTTTGAATTTTATTTAAATTAATTGGTGTTTCTACAACGACAGTACAAAATAAATCTCCAACATAATTTTTTTTAATAGATTTTACTCCTTTGTTTGGTATTCTAAAAGATTTGTTTGATTGTGTCTCAGGAGGAATTTTTAATTTTATTTTTCCATGTAATGTTGGAACTTCAACTATCCCACCTAAAGCAGCCATTGAGAAACTAATTGGTATTTCACAAAATAAATTATTTTTTTCTCTTTTAAATATTGAATGTTTATTAACTTTTATTTTAATATATAAATCACCTGAAGATTCTCCATTTTCTCCAATTTCTCCTTCATTATTTAATCTTATTTTATCATTATTATCTACTCCTGGAGGAATTTTTATTGATAATTTTTTTGATATTTTTATTCTTCCATTTCCATGACATGTACGACATGGATTTTTAATAAATTTTCCTTTTCCTTGACAATATGGACAAGTTTGTTGAACAGTAAAAAATCCTTTTCTCATTTGAATGTTTCCATTACCATTACATGTAGTACAAATTTGAGGTTTAGTTCCAGGTTGTGCTTTACTTCCATTACATGAATGACATGTTTTTAAAGATGGAATGTATATTTCTTTTATTGTTCCTTTTACAGCTTCTTCTAAATTTAATTTTAGATTGTATTGTAAATCAGATCCTCTTTGATTAGTTCTATTATTTCCAAATATATCTCCAAATACATCTCCAAAAATATCTCCAAAATCTGAAGAATGAGTAAAATTTTCATGAAATTCATTATTTGAAGAGTTTTGATCAAATGCAGAATGTCCATATCTATCATATGCTTCTCGTTTTTCTTTATTAATTAAAATTTCATAAGCTTCTTTTATTTGTTTAAATTTTTTTTCTGAAATTTTACTATTTTTATTTCGATCAGGATGATATTTTACTGCTAATCTTTTATAAGCTCTTTTTATTTCTCTATCATTTGCTTGGTTTGAAATATTTAAAATTTTATAATAATCCTTTTTCCCCATTTTTTATATTACCTTGATTTTCTTTATTTTTTAAACGGACTATTTTTTTTAAGTCCGTTTAAATATTAAAATAAATAATTATAGAGATTAATAAGTTTATTTTTTTGGTTCTTTCACTTCTTCAAATTCAGCATCTACAACATTAGATTTATTTTTTGAATTTGATTGATTATTATTTTGTTCTTTTTCTTTAACATTAGATTCTTTTTTTGTTGCTTCAATTAATTTAGAAGATTCTTTTAATAATTCTTGAATTTTTAATTCTATATCTTTTTTATCTTCTTTTTTTAAAGATTCATCTAAGTTTTTTAATGCTAATTCAATAGATTCTTTATCTTGAACACTTAATTTATTTTTACAATCATTTAATTGTTTTTTTGTACTATGAGAAATTTGATCACCTTGATTTCTAATTTGAACTAACTCTTCAAATTTTTTATCTTCTTCTGCATTTTCTTCTGCTTCTAATATCATTTTTTTTATTTCATCTTCTTTTAAACCAGATGATGATTGTATTGTTATTTTTTGTTCTTTTCCTGTTTTTTTATCTTTTGCAGAAACATGTAATATTCCATTTGAATCAATATCAAAAGTTACTTCAATTTGAGCCATTCCTCTTGGAGCAGGTTGTATTCCATCTAAATTAAATTGACCTAATGATTTATTGTCAATAGATTTTTTTCTTTCTCCTTGTAATACATGAATTGTTACTGCAGATTGATTGTCTTCCGCTGTAGAAAATATTTGACTATGTTTTGTAGGAATTGTTGTGTTTTTATTAATTATTGGTGTCATTACTCCACCCATAGTTTCAATACCAAGGGATAAAGGAGTTACATCTAATAATAAAACATCTTTTACATCTCCTGATAAAACTCCACCTTGAACCGCAGCTCCTACAGCAACAGCTTCATCTGGATTTACATCTTTTCTTGGTTTTTTATTAAAAAATTTTGATACTTTATCTTGAACCATTGGCATTCTTGTTTGGCCACCTACTAAAATTATATCATCTATATCTTTAATTGATAATTTTGCATCTTTTAAAGCTATTTCTAAAGGTTTTATCGATCTTTTAATTAAATCTTCTACTAAAGATTCTAATTTTGATCGAGTTACTTTAATATTTAGATGTTTTGGCCCATTTGAATCAGCTGTAATATATGGTAAATTTACATTTGTTTCTTTTGAAGAAGATAATTCAATTTTAGCCTTTTCTGAAGCTTCTTTTAATCTTTGCATAGCTAATGAATCTTTTTTTAAATCGAATCCTTGTTCTTTTTTAAATTCTTCTACTAAATAATTTATTAATCTACTATCAAAATCTTCTCCACCTAAATGTGTATCTCCATTTGTTGATAATACTTCAAAAGTTTTTTCTTTATCAACTTCATCTATTTCTATAATAGAAATATCAAATGTTCCACCACCTAAGTCATATACTGCAATTGTTTTATTTCCTTTATTTTTATCTAATCCATATGCAAGAGCTGCTGCTGTTGGTTCATTAATTATTCTTTTTACTTTTAAACCTGCTATTTTTCCTGCATCTTTTGTAGCTTGTCTTTGTGTGTCATTAAAATAAGCTGGAACTGTAATTACAGCTTCAGAAACTGTTTCACCTAAATAATCTTCTGCTGTTTTTTTCATTTTTTTTAAAATTTCAGCAGATATCTGAGGTGGAGCCATTTTTTTATTTTTTATGTCAATCCACGCATCATTATTTTTTGATTTAACAATTTTATAAGGCATTATTTCAATATCACGTTGAACTTCTTTATCTGTAAATTTTCTTCCTATTAATCTTTTTATTGCAAATAATGTATTATTTGGATTTGTTACAGATTGTCTTTTTGCTGGTTGACCAACTAAAATTTCTCCATTTTCAGTATACGCAATAATAGATGGTGTTGTTCTTTCTCCTTCTGAATTTTCTAAAACTTTAGCTTTGTTTCCATCCATAATAGCAACACACGAATTTGTTGTTCCTAAGTCAATTCCAATAATTTTACCCATATTATTTATTCCTATTTTTAATTAACATATTTTAAATTTAAATCTCTATTAATAATAAAATGTGGGCTTTTTATCATACAACAAGTCTTTTATTAAAAAAATATTATTTTTTTTTTTTTTTTTTAAAATATTAATAATGTTATTATACTTTAAAAAATAATTATTTATATAGAATAAATATATTAATTTCTTATTTTTTTAATTTTTAAATTATTTTTTATACTTTCTTTTAAATTTTGTTAATTTATTATAAAATTATTTTAAGAGGATATTAAAATTTATGTTACATAAAGAAATTATTGAATATAGTGGAGTTTTGTTTTTTATATTTCTAACTTTTTTCTTTTGTATTTTTTCTTTATTTATGAGTTTTATTTTAGGTGGAAGATCAAATTCTTATTCTAAACACATTCCTTTTGAATCTGGAGCACCATCAACTGGTAATATTAATTTAAGATTTGCTATTAAATTTTATTTAATTGCTATTTTTTTTGTAATATTTGATATTGAATCTATGTATTTATATTCATGGTCAGTATGCGTTAGAGAAACTAGTTGGATAGGTTTTATTGAAGTATCTTTTTTTATTTTTATGATATTATTATCTTTATTATATTTATTTCGTATTAAAGCATTAACTTTGATAAATAAAAAATTTACAAATCATTAAATAATTTAAAATTTTTATCTTAAAAAAGAGATTATATGAAATATACTTTAACTAAAATAAATTGGAATAAAAATAATTCAACTATCAATAATAAAAAAAAAAAAATATATTCTGATCCTGTAAAAATTGCAATAAAAAATAATATTTTTTTTGGTAATTTAAAAAAAATTCTTCATAACATTGTAAATTGGGGAAGAAAAAACTCTTTATGGCCTTATAATTTTGGTTTATCTTGTTGTTATGTTGAAATGGTTACTTCATTTACTTCTGTTCATGATATTTCTCGTTTTGGTTCAGAAGTATTAAGAGCTTCTCCTAGACAAGCTGATGTTATGGTCATTGCTGGTACTCCTTTTATTAAAATGGCTCCTATTATTAAAAGATTATATGATCAAATGTTAGAACCAAAATGGGTTATTTCAATGGGTTCATGCGCAAATTCTGGAGGAATGTATGATATTTATTCAGTTGTTCAAGGAATAGATAAAATTCTTCCAGTAGATGTTTATATACCTGGTTGTCCTCCTAGACCAGAGGCTTATATTCAAGGTTTAATGTTATTGCAAAAATCTATTTCGAAAGAAAGAAGACCATTATCATGGATAGTTGGAGATCAAAAAATATATAAAGCAAATTTAAAATCTCAAAAAATAAAAAATAAATTTAAAGTAAAATCTATGTATGATTTTAAAAATCCAAAATAAAAAAAAAAAATAAATTTATTTTTTTAAAATTATTATTTATAACATATTATTTAAAAATTTTAAAATAAGGAATTTGGAAATTTATGATAAATTCCAATAAAAATAATTTTTTTTTAAATACTTATAATAAAGAAAATTATGAAAAATTTATTGTTAAAGAATTATATAATTGTTTTGGTTCAAAAATTTTGTTTATTCAATCAACTTCAATAGGCTTTCCAGTTGTTTGGATACATAAAAATATTTTATTAAAAGTTGTAAATTTTTTAATTAAAAAAAAAAAATTTTATGATATGTTGTTTGATTTAAGTGCAATAGATGAAAGAGTTCGAGTGAATAAAGATAATATTCCAAAATCTGATTTTTCTATTTTTTATCAATTTTTATCTATATCTAAAAATTCAGATATTATAATTAAAGTTCCTTTATTTAAAAACAAGTTAAAAATTCATACTATTACAAAAATTTGTTTAAATGCTAATTGGTATGAAAGAGAAGTTTGGGATATGTTTGGAGTGTCTTTTATTGGTCATCCTAATTTAACTAGAATTATTATGCCTAAAAATTGGATTGGTCATCCATTAAGAAAAGATTATCCTGCAAGAGCAACTGAATTTTCTCCTTATTCTTTAACTAAAGAAATAGAAGAATTAGAAATGAGTGCTTTAAAATTTAATCCTAAAGAATGGGGAATGAAAAGAAGTAAAAATAATACAGATTATATGTTTTTAAATTTAGGACCAAATCATCCATCTGCTCATGGAGCATTTAGACTTGTATTACAATTAAAAGGAGAAAAAATAATTAATTGCGTTCCAGATATTGGTTATCATCATAGAGGCGCAGAAAAGATGAGTGAAAGACAATCTTGGCATAGTTATATTCCTTATACAGATCGAATTGAATATTTAGGAGGATGTATTAATGAAATGCCTTATATTTTATCGATTGAAAAATTAGCTGGAATAAAAGTTTCAACACGAGTTGAATTTATTCGAATTATGATTTCTGAATTGTTTCGAATAAATAGTCATTTATTATATATTTCAACTTTTATTCAAGATGTTGGAGCAATGAGTTCTGTTTTTTTGGCTTTTACAGATCGTCAAAAAGTATATGATGTTATAGAGTTCATTACTGGTTTTAGAATGCATCCAGCATGGTTTAGAATTGGAGGAGTAGCTCATGATTTACCAAAGGGATGGGATCATTCTTTAAGAAAATTATTAAAATGGATTCCAAAACGATTAAATTTATATGTTAAAATAGCGTTAAAAAATAGTATTTTAATTTCTCGTTCTAAAGATATAGCATCATATTCTTGTAAAGAAGCATTAGATTGGGGAGTTACTGGATCTGGATTAAGAGCTACTGGAATAAATTTTGATGTTAGAAAAAATAGACCATATTCTGGATATCAAAATTTTGATTTTGAAGTTCCTTTAGGGAATGGAGTGAGTGATTGTTATAATAGAGTAATGTTAAAAGTTGAAGAAATTTATCAAAGTTTAAAAATTTTAGAACAATGTTTAAAAAATATGCCAGAAGGAGAATATAAATCTTATCATCCTTTAACAACTCCTCCAAATAAAAAATATACTCTTCAAAATATAGAAACATTAATTACGCATTTTTTACAAGTTTCTTGGGGAACTATTATTCCCATTGGAGAAAGTTTTCAAATGATTGAAGCAACAAAAGGAATTAATAGTTACTATATAATTAGTGATGGAAGCGCTATGAGTTATAGAACAAGAATTAGAACTCCTAGTTTTCCTCATTTACAACAAATTCCTTCTGTAATTAAAGGGCATGTTATATCAGATTTAATTACATATTTAGGAAGTATTGATTTTGTTATGTCTGATGTAGATAGGTAAATAAAAATGACAACACAAATAATCAAAAAAAAAATAAGTTATAAAAATTCTTTAATTAAAAAAGAGATTAATAAACTTAAAAAACATTTTAATACTTCTGAATCAATATTAATTGAAGCATTGAAAATTGTTCAAAAACATTATGGTTGGGTATCTGATAGTTCTATTAAATTTCTTTCAGAAATATTAAATCTTTCTAAAAGTGAAATAGAAAGTGTATCTACTTTTTATAGTCAAATTTATAGAAAACCAGTTGGAAATTATGTAATTAAAATTTGTGATAGTATGGTTTGTTATATTACAGGATATAAAAAATTAAAAAAAATAATTAAAAAAGTAATTAATATTAAATTTGGAGAAACAACAAAAAATAAAAATATTACTTTTCTTCCTGTATGTTGTTTAGGTGCATGTGATAAAAGTCCAGTTATGATGGTAAATAATAAAACATATTTTAATGTAAATAAAAAAATTATTTTAAAATTATTGGATTCAATTAAATGAATAATAGAAATTTATTAGAAGAAACTCATCCTTTAACTTGGAGATTTAGAAAAGATAAAAAAACAGTATGGATTAAAGAATATATAAAAAAAAATGGATACAATGCATTAAAAAAATCTTTATTTGAAATGAATTCTAATAAGATTATTAAAAAAATTTCAAAATCTGGATTAAAAGGAAGAGGAGGAGCTGGTTTTCCAACAGGATTAAAATGGAGTTTAATGCCAAAAAGTGAATTATTTAATAAAAAATATTTAATATGTAATGCTGATGAAATGGAGCCTGGAACATATAAAGATAGATGGATGATAGAAAATTGTCCTCATCAATTGATTGAAGGAATTATTATTAGTTCATTTGCTTTAAATATTTCGTGTGGATATATATTTTTAAGAGGTGAGTATATAAAACCAGAAAAAATATTAATTAAAGCAATTAAAGAAGCATATAAAAATAATTTTTTAGGAAAAAATATTTTAAATACATCATTTTCTTTTAATTTATATTTACATACTGGAGCAGGTCGATATATTTGTGGAGAAGAAACAGCATTAATAAATTCATTAGAAGGGAAAAGAGCAAATCCAAGATTAAAACCTCCGTTTCCAGCAAATTTAGGTTTATGGGGTTATCCTACTTGTGTAAATAATGTAGAAACTTTATCTAATATACCATCAATTATTCTAAATTCAATAGAGTGGTATAAAAATTTGTCTAAAAACGAAGATTCTGGAACGAAATTAATGGGATTTTCTGGTTCTGTTAAAAATCCAGGAGTATGGGAACTTCCTTTCGGGATAACAGCAAGAGAAATCTTAGAAGATTATGCTCATGGAGTTAAAAACAATTTAAAATTAAAAGCTTGGTTACCTGGTGGAGCAGGAACAGATTTTTTACTTGAAAAACATTTAGATGTACAAATGGGTTTTTTAAGTATACAAAATATTGGTAGTAGATTAGGAACAGGATTATCTTTTGCTATAGATAATTCAGTTAATATTGTTAAATTAGTTTTAAATTTAGAAAAATTTTTTTCTAGAGAATCTTGTGGTTTATGTACTCCTTGTAGAGAAGGTTTACCTTGGGTAGTTAAAATTTTAAAATCTATAAAAAATAATAAAGGACATATTGGAGATATAGAATTATTACAAGATTTATGTTTTCAAATGAGTCCAGGAAAAACTTTTTGTGCTCATGCACCTGGAGCGGTTTCTCCATTAAAAAGTGCAATAAAATATTTTAATAAAGAATTTCAACAAGGAATTACAGAAAAGAAAAATAATTATTTAAAAAAAATTTCTGGAATATAGTTAATTTTTAAAAAAATTAATTTTTTTAATATTTAAAATTTTTAGACAATAAATTTGTATAAATAAATATTTTTATTTTTTTATTTTTATATTATTTATTTATGAAATTTTAAAAAAATTTGGAAAAATTTATTATGGTAAAAATTTATGTAGATGGAAAAAAATATAATTCATGTATTTCTAATAATTTACTTGAAGCATGTTTAAATTTAGGATTAGATATTCCTTATTTTTGTTGGCACCCAAAATTAGGAAGCATTGGTGCTTGTAGACAGTGTGCAATAAAAAAATATCAAGATAAAAATGATTACTCTGGAAAAATCGTTATGTCTTGTATGACACCAGTTGAAAATAATTCAATTATTACAATTAATGATAAAGAATCTATTATATTTAGAAAAAATATTATTGAATTATTAATGCTTAATCATCCACACGATTGTCCAGTATGTGAAGAAGGAGGAAATTGTCATTTACAAGATATGACTGTTATGAATAAACATTATTCTCGTCGTTATAGATTTGATAAAAGAATTTATAAAAGTCAATATTTAGGATTTTTTATATCTCATGAAATGAATAGATGTATTTCTTGTTATAGATGTGTAAGATATTATAAAGATTATGCAGATGGTAAAGATTTTAATGTGTATGGATCTAATAATAACATTTATTTTGGTCGATTTAACGATGGAGAGTTAGAAAGTGAATATTCTGGAAATTTAATTGAAATCTGTCCTACAGGAGTTTTTACAGATAAAACATATTCAGAAAATTATTCTAGAAAATGGGATCTTCAAAGTGCACCTAGTATTTGTTCTCATTGTAGTATTGGTTGTAATATTATTGCAGGCGAAAGATATAATAAAATTGTAAAAATAGAAAATAGATATAATGAAAATATTAATAATTATTTTTTATGTGATTTAGGACGATTTGGTTATGGTCATTCTAATTCTTTAAATAGATTAAATTATTGTTATATAAAAAAAAAAAAAAAATATAAAAAAATTAGTTTAAATAAAAATATAAAAAAAATAGTAAAAATAATTAAAAATTCTAAATCTATTTTAGGAATTGGATCTTCTCGAGCAAGTCTTGAAACTAATTTTTCTTTAAAACAATTAGTTGGAAAAAAAAATTTTTCTACAGGAATGATTGACATAGATCATAAATGTTCAAAATTAATTTTAAAAATATTAAAAAAAAATACAATTAAAATTCCTACTTTAAAAGAAGTTGAAAATTATGATTCAATATTGATTTTAGGAGAAGATATTACTCAAACATCTTCTAGATTAGCTCTTTCTATTAGACAAGCTTTAAAAAAAAGGTCTACGAAATTTTTAAAAAAAAATAATCTTTATAATTGGCATACTAATGCAATAAATAATACTCAAAAAAATAAAAAAAAATTTTTATTTTTAACTAATACAGACAAAACAAAATTAGAAGATGTTTCATCTTATTCATTTCATTCAAATATTCAAAATCAAATATATTTTTCTAATTGTATTTTAAGTTATTTAAAAAAAAAAAAGTTAGATGATTCTTTTGTTTTTTCAAAAGAAATTAAAAAAAAAATATTATATATCTCAAATATATTACTCAAATCAAAAAAAATATTAATAATTTCAGGTTCTCATTCTAGAAATAGATCTTTTATTAAAGTTGCATATAATATTTCTTTAATTTTAAAAAATTTAGGTTATAAAGTAGGTTTAATTTTATTAACTCCTAATGTTAATTCTTTAGGTGTATCTATAATTAAAGGAAAATCGTTAGAGAAATCTTTAAATAAAGTTCAAGAAAATATAAATTCTACTTTAATTATTGTAGAAAATGATTTATTTTATTTATTTCATAATTCTTATTTAAAAAATATTTTAACTAAATTTAAAAATATTATTGTAATGGATCATCAACGTACAAAAACTGTTAAAAAATCAAATATTATTTTTCCTGTTTCAAATTTTTTTGAAAGCACTGGAACAGTTATTAATTATGAATTAAGAGCACAAAGATTTTTTAAAGTATATAATGTTAATTTTTATAATAAAAATATTTCTACAATGTCTTCATGGAGAATTTTAAATATAATAAAATCTCGATTAAAAAATAAAGTTAATAAAATAAAAAATTTAGATGATCTTATTAATTTATGTGTAAAAAAAATACCATTTTTAAAAAATATTAAAAACGCAGCTCCTAAATCATCTTTTAAAGTATGTGGTCAAAAAATTCCTAGATCTACTTTAAGATCAAGTGGAAGAACATCTTTAAGAGCAGATATTGATGTACACGAAATAAAACAAATAGAAGATAATGATTCTATGTTTTCATTTTCAATGGAGGGAAGCACTATATATAAAAATTATACATCTATTATTCCTTTTATTTGGTCTCCTCAATGGAATTCTTCTCAAGGATTACATAAGTTTCAAAAAAAAATTTCTGGAAGGTTATTAACTAAAAATTCAGAAACATTATTAATTTCTAAAAAAAAAAATATTTCATCAGATTATTTTAAACAAGATTTGAATTTTTTTGTAAAAAATAAAAATTTAATTATTGTTCCATATTATTCATTATTTGGTAGTGAAGAATTAAGTCAATATTCTGAAATTATTAAAAATAAAAATTCTTTACCATATCTTTTTATAAACGAATTAGATGCAAAAAATTTTAATATTTCTAATAAAAAAAAAGTTACTTTTACTTGCTTAAATGATACTTATAGTTTTTTTGCGATATATTCAAATTTTTTAGAATCTGGTCAGGTCGCTTTACCAATAGGTCAGTTTAAAACATCTATTTCTTTAATTGGAAAACAAATACAAGACTTAAAGGAAGTGTAAAAAATGTATTTTTTATTAGTAAAAAATAAAATTTTAATTTTAAATATTCTTCTATCTTTTATTATTTTTTTTTCAACTATTATATTTAGTGCTTTTTTAACTGTTATTGAAAGACGTTTATTAGCTCTTTTTCAAAATAGATATGGCCCTAATAGAGTAGGTCGATTTGGTTCTTTACAATTATTAGCTGATATGATAAAAATTTTTTTTAAAGAAGATTGGATTCCAAATTTTAGTAGAAAATTTATTTTTATTTTATCTCCAATTCTTGCTTTTAGTACAATTCTTATTTTATCTATTATGATTCCTTTTTCTATAAATAAATGTATAGTAGATTTAAAAATAGGTATTTTGTTTTTTTTAATGATGGCTAGCTTATCTGTTTATTCAATATTATTAGCTGGTTGGTCTAGTAATAATAAATATTCTTATTTAGGGGCTATAAGGGCATCTGCTCAAACTTTAAGTTATGAAGTTTTTTTAGGGTTATCAATATTAGGAACAGTTATTCGATCTGGTTCTTTTAATTTAATTGATATAATAAAAAGTCAAGAGCATTTATGGAATATTTTTCCTCAATTTTTAGGGTTTATTATATTTTTTATTGGAGCATTATCAGTTTGTCATAGGCATCCATTTGATCAACCAGAATCTGAACAAGAATTAGCTGATGGTTATCATGTTGAATATTCTGGTATGAAATTTGGAATGTTTTTTATTGGAGAATATGTTTCTATGGTAATAATGTCTTTTTTAATAACTACTTTATTTTTTGGAGGATTTTATGGTTTTTTTTGTTCATCAATTTTTTGGTTTCTTTTAAAATCTTTATTTTTTATTTTTCTTTTTATTTTAATAAGAGCATCTTTACCAAGGCCGAGATATGATCAAATGATGATTTTTGGATGGATTGTTTGTTTTCCATTATCATTAATTAATGTTTTTTTTACAAGTTTTTTTACTTTATATTATCAATAATAAAAAATTGAGGATTATATGTTTTTAAAAAAAATTATTATAAGTATATTTTCTCAAATTAATAGTATTTTTTTAATTTTTCTAAATATTTTTTCTAAACGAGAAACAAAATTGTATCCAGAAATTCCAGTTAATTTATCTTCTAGATATAGAGGAAGAATTGTTTTAACTAGAAATAAAAATAAAGAAGAACGTTGTGTTGCTTGCAATTTATGTTCTGCAGTTTGTCCTGTAAGTTGTATTTCTTTACAAAAAAAAAAATTAAAAAATAATCGTTGGTATGCTAAATTTTTTAGAATTAATTTTTCTCGATGTATATTTTGTGGATTATGTGAAGAATCTTGTCCAACCGCAGCTATTCAACTTATTCCAGATTTTGAATTAGCTGAATATAAAAGATCAGATTTAATATATGAAAAAGAAGATTTATTAATTTCTGGTCCTGGAAAATATTCTGATTATGATTTTTATAAATATTCTGGAGTTTCTATAAAAGAATCAAAAGAAAATAAAGTTAACAAAAATAAAAAAATTGTTGATTGTAAAAGTTTGTTACCTTAGGAAAAATTTATGAATATTCTTTTTTATATTTTTAGTATTATTTCAATAATTTCAACTATTCTTGTTATTTTTCAAAATAATCCTATTTATTCTTTATTGTATTTGATACTTTCGTTTTTATCTTTTTCAGGAATATATTTTTCTATTAATACTTTATTTATAGGATCTTTAGAAACAATTATTTATGCTGGTGCTATAATGGTTTTGTTTATATTTGCAATTATGGTATTAAATTTAGGATCTATAACTATTAATCAAGAAAAAAAATATTTTTCTAAATTTAAAATTATTATTTCAATATTTTTATCAATTTTTATTTTTTTTATTTTTTTTATTTATTTTTATAAAATAAAAAATGGAATTATAAATATAAATTTTTTTGATATAAAAAGTATTGGAATTGTTTTATTTAAAAAATATATTTTATTTATGGAATCATTATCGATGTTATTGTTATCTGCTTTAATTATTGTATTTCACTTATTTATTAATAATAAATATATTAAAAAAAAATAATATTTTTTATTGGAGAATATTTTGATTACTATTTTTCATGGTTTATTTTTATCTATTATTTTATTTTGTTTAGGTTTTTTATGTTTAATAATTAGAAGAAATTTATTATATATTCTTTTAGGTTTAGAAATAATGATTAATTCTGTAGCTTTATTATTAGTTTTTATAGGAAATTATTTACATCAAATTGATGGTCAAATAATGTACATTTTTATAATTACTATAGCAGCTTCTGAAGCAGGTATTGGTCTAGCTTTTTTGATTAGTATTTATAAATATAAAAATACTTTAGATGTTGATACTTTAAGAGAGATGAAAAAATGAATGTATTATTTCCATTAATTTTTTTTCCTTTAATAAGTTTTTTATTAATTGTATTTTCAAAAAAAAAATTTTCTAATTTTTTTTATAATTTTATTGGAATCATTCCTTCTTTTATTTGTTTTATTTTAATAAATTATATTTGTATTAATTTTTTTTATTATAAAAATTATTGTGTTTCAAATATATTTTGGAAATGGATAACTATTAATCATACAAATGTTAATTTTGGTTTTATTATTGATAAATTATCATTAATTATGATGCAAGTTATTACTAGTGTTAGTTTTTTAATACAAATATTTTCTTGTTGGTATATGTATTCAAAAAAAGATTTAAATCGATTTTTTGCTTATATGAATCTTTTTATTTTTGGAATGATTATATTAGTATTATCGGATAATATTTTATTATTATATTTAGCATGGGAATTAGTTGGTTTTTGTTCTTATGTTTTAATTGGTTTTTATTATAAAAAATTATCAAATATTAAATATTCAATGAAAGCATTTATTGTAACAAGAATAGGTGATTTTTGCATTTTATTGTCAATTTTTTTAATTTTTTTTCAATTTAAAACATTAAATTTTTCTGAATTAAATAATATTTGTCATATAGTTCAATTATCTCAAAATAATCTTTTTAAATGGAGTATTTTTTTAATTTTATTTGGTTGTTTGGCAAAATCTTCTCAATTTCCTTTGCAAATATGGTTAACTAAAGCTATGGTTGGACCAACTCCAGTTTCTGCTTTAATCCATTCAGCAACTATGATTACAGCTGGTGTATATTTAATTTTAAGAATTCATTTTTTATTTGAAATATCTAATCATATTTTATTTATAATTTCGATTTTAAGTTCATTTACTATTTTAATATCTAGTTTTTCGGCAATTTTTGAAAAAGATATTAAAAAAATTTTAGCCTATTCTACAATGAGTCAAATTGGTTATATGTTTTTAGGTTTAGGATCTAAATTATGGACTCCTGTATTATCTCATTTAATTGCTCATTCTTTTTTTAAAGCATTATTATTTCTTTCTTCAGGTTCATTAATTTTTTCTTTTCATGAAGAAAAAAATATTTTTAAAATAGGTGGATTAAACAAATCTTTATTATTTATACGTTTTTGTTTTATAACTGGTTTATTCTCTTTAATTGCTTTTCCTATTATTACATCTAGTTTTTATACAAAAGGTTCTATTATTTGGGGGTTATTTAATCAACACAATTATTCTTTTTTTATTGTTGGTATTATGGGTTCATTTTTAACTTCTATATATTCTTCTAGAATGTTTTTTTTAATATTTTATAAAGAATCTAAAATAAAAATAAGATTTATAAAAAATTTTTTTCATAATTTTTCTTTATTTGTTTTATCTATTTTATCTACTTTTTTATCAATATTTTTATTTTCTCCGTTATTAAATTTTTCAATATTAAATGATTTGTTAAATTTAAAAAAAAATATTTTTGAATTGTTTTTATTTTTTATTTCTATGTTTGGTGTTTTTATATCATATTATTTTTTTATTATAAAATATAATAAGATATTTAATTTTTTTCATAATAAAAAATATTTTTTTTGTTTTAAATTTTTAGATAAAAATTTTGGATTAGATTATTTATATAAATATAGCGTTATTCAATTATTTATTTTAATTAGAAGAATTTTTTTTATAGATTATATAAAAAAAATAACATATATTTTTAAAATTTTTTTAAATATATTTAATAATTTTTTATTAATTTTTGAAAATGGAAATTTAATTTTTTATATTTTTTTAATTTTTATAGGAACTTTAATAATTTTTGTTGATTTATTAATATAATTTTTAAAATATATAAAAAATTTTTTTTAATATTTTTTTTAAATAGGATTATTTAAATTATGCATCTTTATTTATTAATTTTATTACCTTTTTTAGGAGGTATTTTTTCTTGGTTTTCTGAAAAAATAAATCAAAAAATACCTCGTTTAATTTCATTGTTTTTTATATTTTTAACATTTTTGTTATTATTAAATATATTTTGTAATAATAATTTTTTTTTAAAAAATAATGATATAAATAAATTATGGAATTTAGAATATAATTTTCCTTGGATTCCTAAATTAGGGATAGGTTTACATTTTGCAATGGATGGAATATCATTTTTAATGGTTTTATTAACAATTTTTTTATCTTTTATTTCTATTTTACTTATGTGGAATTATAATTTTAAAAATATTGGATTTTTTTATTTTTGTATAATGTTTATTATATCTAATATTATTGGAATATTTTTATCTATAGATCTTTTTTTATTCTTTATTTTTTGGGAAATTATAATTATTCCTACTTATTTTTTGTCTATTTTTTATGGTAAAAATTTATATAATTCTTCTAAACAAATAAATTCTTCAAATGAATATTTAGTATATTCTCAAATTTCTGGTTTTATACTTTTATTTTCTATACTTGGATTAGTTTATAATTATTATTTACAAAACAATATTTTTACTTTTGATTTTAACCTTTTAAAAAATTTAGTTTTATCTGAAAAAACTGAGTTTTTTTTAATGTTTAGTTTTTTTATATCTTTTATTATTAAATTTCCTTTAATTCCTTTTCATGGTTGGTTTCCTAATTTTAATAAAAATACTCATATTTCTGGATCTTATGATTTAATTGGAATTATAATTAAAGTATCAGCTTATAATCTATTACGTTTTAATATTTTTTTATTTCCTAAATCATCTCTTTATTTTTCTAATTTTTTTTGTATTTTTGGTTTATTTTGTATATTTTATAGTATTTTTTTAGCGTTTTCTCAAAAAAATATTAAAAAAATTATATCATATACATCTATTTCTCATATGGGATTTATTTTAATAGCATTATATTCTTCAAGTTTTATTTCTTATCAAGGAATTATTATACAAATTATTTCTTATAGTATATCTACTTCAGCTTTAATTATTTTAACAAGAATATTATATAGAAATTTTAATACTTATAATTTAAAAAAAATGGGAGGATTATGGAAAATCATGGATTTTGTTCCTGGATTTTTTTTGTTTTTTACTATGGCTAGTTTAGGAATACCAGGAACTGGAAATTTTATTGGTGAATTTTTAATGTTATTAGGAAGTTTTCAATATTTTCCAATTATTATTTGTATTTCAATTTTTGGTTTAGTTTTTTTATCAATTTGTTTATTACAAATGTTTCATAGTATATTTTATGGACCTTGTTTCATTTCATGTCTTAACAATCAACTTTCTAAATTAGAATTTTTTATTTTATTAATTTTATCTAGCATATTAATTTTTATTGGTATATTTCCAAATATAATATTAAAAATTATTAATCCGTCTATTTTAAATATAAGTGAAAAAATCTCTCCTTTTCTTTTTAATTAAGGTGAAATATATAATGATTTCTATTTTTAAACAATTTTTTTTTATATCTCCTGTATTAATTTTATCTCTTTCAATTGTATTAAATTTATTAATAATAATTTTCAAAAGAAATTTTTTTTTATCTTTTATTGTAACTTTTTTAGGTTTATTTAGTTCTTTATTTTTTTTTATTTTTTTAATTAAAAATATAATTTTATATTCAGAAAATGAAATATATTTTAAATCAATAAATATTTTTTTTATTTTTTTATTTTTTTTAGGTAGTATGTTTACTTGTATATTTTCTTATATATGGTTAAAAGGTAAATCATTTAATAAAGAAGAATTTTATTTATTATTATTAATATCTAATATAGGAGGTTGTGTTCTTTTTTTATCTTCTAATATTTTTTCTTATTATGTTGGAATAGAATTATTATCTTTTCCTTTATTTGGAATGATGAGTTATAATTTTTTTAAAAATTTTAAAAATTTAGAATCTTCTTTTAAATATTTTATTTTATCTAGTATTTCATCTATTTTTTTATTATTAGGAATATCTTTAATATATCTTTCTTCTAGAAGTTTAAATTATAATTCTTTAAAATTAATAAGTATTTTATCAACTTTTAATTGTAATCAATTATTTTTATTTGGATTAGTTTTATCTTGTGTTTCATTATTTATAAAACTTTCAGTTTTTCCGTTTTATTTATGGATTTCGAATATTTATAAAGAAATATCCTGTCCGGTTTTAATGTATTTTTCTAATTCAGTAAAAGTTCTTTTTTTTGTTATTTTATTAAAATTATTATTTTTATTTTCATATAAAAATTTTTTTATGTTTTCAAAAATTATAAAGTTTATGTCAATATGTTCTATTTTTATTGGAAGTATTTTAGCGTTATTTCAGACAAATTTAAAACGATTAATAGGTTATTCCACTATAATTAGTTCTGGTTATTTATGTATAATTTTAATATTTTTACATCAAAATCATGAATTTCATCAATTATCTAAAATTTATTTATTAGGATATTGTTTAAATAGTTTAGTTTTATTTAGTTCTATGATTTTAATTTCAATTTTTTTTAAAGATGATAATAATCATTCTTTTAAAAATTATGAAGGATTTTTTTGGAAAAGTTATATTTTATCTATATCAATAATTATTTCTTTATTTTCAATTGTAGGATTACCTTGTACAATAGGTTTTTTTGGTAAATTTTATATTTTAAAATTAATAATTCAAAAAAATAATTTTATTTTAGGATTTATAATTTTATTTGAAAGTGTATTAAGTTTATATTATTATTTTAATTTTATAAAAATATTGTTTTATAAAAAAAAATCATGTATTTCTAAAAATTTATTTATTGAAACTTTTTTATATAAATTTTTAAAAATTTTTATTTTTTTATTTTCTTTAATTATAGTTTTTATAGGATTTTTCCCAATTTGTTTAGATAATTTAAACTATTTTATTTTTAAAATTTAAATATATATAAAAAAATTTTAAAATACATATAAAATATTTTAAAAAATAAATTTTTTAAAATAATATTTTTATTTTTTTTTTTTATTTTTTTAATAATATAAAAAATAAATTTAAATATATTAATTTAAAAATTTATTAAATAAATCAAAAATTATTTAATTTTTTAATTGTATTAAAAAATTATTTATTTTTTTAAAAAGTGAGTTTATATGAAATAAAATAATATTTTTTTTGTTTAGTTTTATACTATTTTTTAAAAAATTCAATTTAATATTCATATTTTTAAAATATATATAAAATTTTTTGTAAAAAAAATCTGAAATTTTTAGAACAAATTCTATTATTTCAGATTATTGATCTTGATGAATTTTTTATTTTATAAAAAAATATTAATCAAGATATAAAATTATATTTTTGAAAAATTATTAATTTTTAAAAAGTAATTTTTTTATTAATAATTTAGATTATATTTTAAATTTTTTAAAATTTTTAATATAAAAAATTAATTTTTTTAAAAATTTATTTTTTTATAAATATATAAATAAATTAAAAATTTGGACACAATATGAATATTTATGATTATTTTATTATTTTTATAATTTTTATATCATCTATAATAGGTTTTAGAAAAGGATTTATTAAAGAAATGTTTTCTATATTAATATTTTTTATAGGATTTTGTTTATTTTATTTTTTTTATTTTTATGTTTTAAATTTATTAAATTTTATTGATAATTATATTTTAAAATTAATATTTATATTTTTTATTTTTAGTTTTAGTGTTTTATTATTTGAATTTATATTTTATTATTTATGTAATGATTTTTTAAACTTTATTAAAAAATTTTATTTAAGCAATTTTATTCTTGGTTTTATATTTGGTTTTTTAAGAGGTATATTATTAATTTTTTTAATTATGTATATATTTAAAAATTTTTTTCATATAAATAATTATTTTTATTTAAAAAATTCAATTTTTTCTCCATTTTGTTTAAAATGTATATATTTTTTTTCTATTTTTAATAAAAATAAAATTTTATAATAAAATTTATTATTTATGTTATATGTTATTATAAATAATTTTATTTTAAAAAAAATACTTATAGGAGAAAAAAATAAATGATAGAAAAAATTATATATGCATCTCGATGGTTTATGTTTCCAGTATATTTTGGTTTATCTTTTGGATTTATTTTATTAACTTTAAAATTTTTTCAAGAAGTATTATATATTCTTCCAGAAATATTAATTATTTCAGAATCTGGTTTAGTTTTAGTTGTATTATCTTTAATAGATATTGCTTTAGTTGGTGGTTTATTAGTAATGGTAATGTTTTCTGGATATGAAAATTTTATATCTAAAATGGATATTAAAGATAATAAAAAAAGATTAGGTTGGATGGGAACTATGGATGTAAATTCAATTAAAAATAAAGTAGCTTCGTCTATTGTTGCAATTTCTTCTGTTCATTTATTAAGATTATTTATGGAAGCAGAAAAAGTTTTAGATAATAAAATAATTTTATGTGTGATTATTCATTTAACTTTTGTTCTTTCCGCTTTTGGAATGGCATATATTGATAAAATGAGTAAAAAAAAAAAATAAAATTTATATTTATATTTAATTATATTTAAACATTTTTGAAATAGATTTTTTATTTATAATTCTATTAATGGCTTCTGCAAGCATTTTAGATAAAGTTAATATTCGAATGTTATTTAATTTTTTTATTTTTTTAGATAATGGAATAGTATCACATACGATAATTTCGTTTAAACAAGAATTTTTAATATTTTTTAAAATATTTCCAGAAAAAACTGGATGTGTAGCGTAAGCAAATATTTTATTTGCTCCGTTTTTTTTAAGAGAATTAGATGCGTTACATATAGTTCCTCCAGTGTCTATTATATCATCTATTAAGATACAATCTCTATTTTTTACATCCCCAATAATATTCATGACTTTTGAAATATTTTTGCATGGTCTTTTTTTATCTATAATAGCTATATCTGAATTATTAAAAAATTTTGCAAATTCTCTTGCTCTAATAACTCCACCAATATCTGGAGATACAATTATTGGTTTATTTAACTTTTTTTTTAACATATCTTTTAATAAAACAAAACTTCCATATAAATTATCTATAGGTATATTAAAAAAACCTTGAATTTGTTCTGAATGGAGATCAATAGTTAATATTCTATCGATTCCTGAATTTGATAAAAAATCTGCAACAATTTTTGCTGTTATTGGAACTCTAGCTGATTTTATTTTTTTATCTTGTCTAGAATATCCAAAATATGGAATTACAGCTGTTATTTTTTTAGCTGATGCTCTTTTTAATGCATCAATAATAATAATTAATTCCATTAAATTATCATTTGATGGTGAACAAATTGATTGTATTATAAAAATGTTTTTTCCTCTAACATTTTCATCAATTTTAACACTAATTTCTCCATCACTAAATTTATTTACTGTTAATTTTCCTAAATTAGAATCTAGAATTTGTACAATAAAATTAGCTAATTGAGGTACAGAATTTCCAGAAAATAATTTGAAATGAGACATATAAATCCTATAATTTTTATAAATTATTTTGTTAACAAATAAAAAAATTTATTTTAAATAAAATAATATAAATTTTAAAATATTTTGTTTTATTATAATTAAAATAAAATAAATATATATTTATATTAAAATATAATTTTTTAAAATTATAAAAATTTTTTTATAAAAAATATTATTTTTTAAAAATATATTTTATTATAATTTTTTAAATTATATATTTTTAATAATTATTATTTTTTAATAAATAATGATTATATCATTAATGTTTTATTTATATTAACATATATATTTATATTTTTAAAAAATAAATTTTTTAAAAAAAAATTATAAATTTTATAAAAAATAAGGATTAATTTAAAAAAATATGAAAGTTTCTCTATTAAGAAAGTTAAAATTTTTAGAAAATAGATTTCATGAAATTGAAATAATTTTGTCAGATAAAAAAATAATTAATAAAAAAAAACTTTTTTTAAATTTATCTAGAGAATATTTAAAAATATCTAATACTGTTTTATATTTTAAAAAATGGAAACAAAATAAAATTAATATAAAAAACACAAAAAATTTATTAAAAGATAAAGAAATGTATTGTTTAGCTCTAGAAGATATGAAAATTTTAAAAATTAAAAAGAAAAATATAGAAAAAAAAATTTATTTTTCTTTAATTTCATCTGAACCGAAAGATTTATTAAATTGTTATATAGAAATTAGATCTGCATCTGGAGGAGACGAATCTTCAATTTTTTGTGGTGATTTATATAGAATGTATGCCCGTTATTCAGAATTAAAAAATTGGAAAATAAAATTAATTCATAGTCATTATGGAGAACATGGAGGATTTAAAGAAATTATTTTTAAAATTATTGGAAAAGGTTCTTTTGGTCGTTTAAAATTTGAATCTGGTGGTCATAGAGTACAAAGAGTTCCAAAAACTGAAACTCAAGGGAGAGTTCATACTTCTACTTGTATTATTGCTGTTATTCCTGAATTACCAAAAGAAGATAAAATTAAAATTCAAAATAAAGATTTAAAAATTGATACATTTAGATCATCTGGTGCTGGTGGACAACATGTAAATACTACTGATTCTGCAATTAGAATTACTCATATTCCAACTGGAGTTTCTGTTGAATGTCAAGATGAAAGATCTCAACATAAAAATAAAGCAAAAGCTTTAAATATTTTACAAACAAGGATTCAAAATCAAATAAGTATAAAAAAAAAGAGAGAATCTTCTATAAAAAAAAAAAATCTTTTAGGAAGCGGATCTCGTTCTGATCGTAATCGAACATATAATTTTTCACAAAATAGAGTAACAGATCATAGAATTAATATAACTATATATAAATTAGATAAAATTTTAGAAGGTAATTTAGATATTTTAATAGATCCAATTATACAAGATAATCAAGCTAAAATTTTTTCTAAATTATCAGAGATTAATGAATGAAAATTAAAGAATGGATAAAATATTCTTCAAAATTATTAAAAAATATTAATAATTTTCAATTAGATATTAACATTATTTTGAGTACTGTTTTAAAAAAATCTAGAAGTTGGATAATTTGTTTTCCTGATTATATTTTAAATAAAAATGATTTAATAATATTAAATAAATTTGTAAAAAGAAGATTTTATAGGGAACCATTATCATATTTAATAAAAAAAAAAGAATTTTGGTCTTTAGATTTTTATGTTTCTAATAAAACAATTATTCCAAGACCAGATAGTGAAGTATTAGTAGATCAAGCTTTAAAAATAATAAAAAATTCTTATTTAAAAATTTTAGATCTTGGAACTGGTTGTGGAAATATTGCTATTTCTATTGCATCTTCAAAACCAAATTGTTTTGTTACAGGTATAGATTGTTGTAATGAAATTATTAAAATAGCTAAATATAATTCAAAAAATTTAAATATTAAAAATATTAATTTTTTTTTGAGTGACTGGTTTAGTTTAATTAATTATAATAAATATAATTTAATTGTAAGCAATCCTCCATATATTGATTTTAAAGAATATTTTAATTTAAAAAATGAAATTTTTTTTGAACCTCTTAGTGCGTTAGTTTCTAAAAATAATGGAATTTTTGATATAAATTTTATTATAAAATATGCAAAAAAATATTTATATCATGAAGGTTGGTTATTATTAGAACATAGTTGGAATCAAAAAAAAAAAATACATGCATTGTTTAAAAAATATAATTATATTAATATTACAACATATAAAGATTATAATAGTTTTGATAGAGTTACTATAGGGCAATTTATAAAATTTAAATAAATAAATTTTTATTCAAAATAATTTAAAAAAATAATTATTTTGTTTATTAAATCTTTTTTATTTATTTTTTATATATTTTTTGGTAAAAATATGACAATTTTGTATGATATTAATTTTTCTAAAACAACTGTTTTAGAAGTTTTTTTTTCTATTATTGAAAAAATAAAAAAAAATTTTTCTAAGAATTTATTTTTATATGATTTAAAAAAAAAAATTATTAAAGCAAAAAAATATATTAATAATAAAAAAACAAAAAAAGATAAATTAAAAAAATTTTTAAAACTATTTTATATTCATTGGAACTTTCAAGAAATTTCTGGACAATATAATTTATCAGATGTTTTATGGTTAAATAAAGTTTTAAAAACTCGTAAAGGAACTGCTCTTTCATTAGGAATAATTTTATTATATTTTTTTAAAAAACTAGAAATTCCTATAAATCCTGTAATTTTTCCTACTCAATTAATTTTAAAATTTAAATTATCATATAAAAAATTTTTGTTAATTAATCCATTTAATGGAGAATTTTTAAATAATAATACTTTAGAATTATTATTAAAAGGAAATATTAATTCTATGGCAGTTATGCATTCACGTTATTTAAAAACCTCTAAATCAAAATTAATTTTAAAAAAAATTTTAAATACATTAAAATCTGCATTAATGCAAGAAAATAAAATTGAATTAGCTTTAAAAATTAGTAATTTTTTATTACAAATGAATCCAAAAGATCCATATGAAATTAGAGATAGAGGATTAATTTATGCTTATTTAGAATGTTATTCTCTTGCAAAAAAAGATTTATATTATTTTATTAATAAATGTCCTGATGATCCAATTAGTGATATTATTAAATTAAAAATTAATTCTATAAAAAACGAGAGTGTTACTTTACATTAATTTAAAATTAATATGTTAAAATTATATTATTTAATAATTTTTTATTAAAAATATTTTTTATATATTTTAAAAAATAATTTATTTAAATATAAACTTATAAAAAATTAGGTATATTTGAAATGTCTAAAAAGTTAATTTTAGTTTTAAATTGCGGAAGTTCTTCTTTAAAATTTTCTATTTTAAATCCTTTATCTAAAGATAAAATTATATTTGGAGTAGTTGAATGTTTATTTTTAAAAAATACTAAATTTAAATTAAATTTTTATTCTAAAAAATATAAACAAAATTTATCTGATTATACAAATCATGAAGATGCTTTAAGTTTTGTATTAAGTTTTATAAAAAAAAATTTTTTAAAATATTATAATGAAATTAATGGAATTGGTCATAGAGTAGTTCATGGAGGAATTAATATTAAAAAATCTGTTATTATTAATAAAAAAATACTTTTAGAAATTAAAAAATATTCAATTTTTGCTCCTTTGCATAATCCTTCTAATTTAATTGGAATAAATATAGCTAAAAAATTTTTTCCTAATTTATGTAATAAAAATGTTGCTGTGTTTGATACATCATTTCATTCTACATTACCTAAACAATCTTATTTATATGCATTACCATATAAATTTTATAAAAAATATAACATTAGACGTTATGGTGCACATGGAATTAGTCATAATTATATTCTTAATAAATGTTCAGAAATTTTAAAAAAACCTAAAAATTTATTAAATATTATTAGTTGTCATTTAGGAAACGGATGTTCGATTACAGCAATAAAAAATGGAAAATCTATAGATACTTCTATGGGTTTAACTCCATTAGAGGGTTTAGTAATGGGTACAAGAAGCGGTGATTTAGATCCTGCTATAATATTTTTTCTTTATAAAAAACTTGGAATGAATTTAGAGAAAATAGAAGAAATTTTAACAAAAAAATCTGGTTTATTAGGAATAAGTAATAAAAGCAGTGATTGTCGTTATTTTGAAAAATATTTTAATAAAAATAAAAAAGCAACATTATCTATAAAAATATTTTGTCATAGATTAGTAAAATATATTGGTTCATATAGCGTCTTAATGAATAATAAATTAGATGCTATTATTTTTACTGGTGGAATTGGTGAAAATTCTTGTTTAGTTCGACAAATAGTAGTTTCTAAATTAAATATATTAGGTTTTTATATAGATGAATTTTTAAATTCTTCGATTAAAAAACAAAATAATTATTTTATAAATAAAAAAAAATCTCATTCTATATTAGTTATACCAACAAATGAAGAACTTTTTATTGCTATAGAAACTCAAAAATTAATTAAATATATTAAATAATAAAAATTTTAATTTTTTAAAATTTTAAGGATAGTTTTTATGGTTCGTAAAATCATTTTAATTCCGATAGGAAAAAACAAAAATTTAACTTCTTTTATTTTAAATTTATCTAATATTTTTATAAAAAATAATAAAAATTTTAGTTTTTTTAATCCTTTTATAGAAACACAATCTAATTTAAAACAAAATATTAAAAATTCTTCTTATTATTTAAAAAAAAAAAATAAATTTATAAATTTTATAAAACCACTTTTTATAAAGAATTTTTCTATATTATTAAAAAAAAAAAATTATTCTTTATATTTAGAAAAATTACTTGATAATTATTATTTATATAATAATAAAAAAATTGTTTTAATTGAAGGAATTCAATTTCATCAAGATATTTCTATTAATTTTTTTAATCAATTAAATTTAGATATTGCTAGAATTTTAAATGCAGAAATAATTTTTATTATTACTCCTGAAAATGATTTTTTTGAAGATTTAAAATATAAATTTCATTTTATAAAAAATTTTTTTTTAAAAAATAATTGTTTTAAAGTTTTAGGAGTGTTTATTAATTCATATAATAAAATAAAATTAAATCATATAAGTCATACGAATAAGTTATTGTCTTATAATAATAAAAAAAAAATATATAAATTAAAAAATTTTATTTATAAAAATATTTTAATATTAGGAATGTTTTATAAATACAAATATTATTTTTCTATAAAATTAGAAAAATTAATAAGTTTTTTAAATGCTAAAATTTTATTTTACAAAAAAAAAAATACAAAAATTAATTATATAGTTTTTTTTTCTAATCAAAATATTAATGAAATTTATAATTTTAAAAAAAATGTATTATTAATTATATCTTTTAATTATTTTGATAATTTTAAAAAAATTCTTTTTTTAAAAAAAAAATATATTCAATGTTCTTTATTATTTATTGGAAATAATAAATCTTTTTTTATTCATAGTAGAATTTATAAAAGATTAAAAAAAAATGGAATTTCAATATTTTTTTTAAATATTAATTTATTTAATTTATTATATTATTTACATCAAATTAATTATTTATATCATAAAAAATGTAAAAAAAAAGAATACAAAAAAAATTCTTTTATTTTATTTTCTAATATAAATTCTATTTTTTTAAGTAAAAAAAATAAAGTTAAAAAATTTTCTTCATATAAATTTTTATATAAATTAAAAAAATTATCAAAAAAACAAAAAAAAATAATTATTTTACCTGAAGGAGAAAATCTGAAAATAATTAAAGCTGCATATTTATGTCATAAATTTAATATTTGCAATTGTTTGCTTATTGGAAATTTAAATGAAATTCATAAAAAATTTTTTCTTTTAGGATTGTCTATTCCTAAAAATTTAAAAATATATGACCCTAAAGATATTAGTAAAAATTATATAAAAATTTGTAAAAAAACATATAATAATTTAATTATATATGATTATAAAAAATTTTTAGAAAAAAATACTATTATTTTATCTATGTTTATTTTAATGAATACAGTTAAATTTCATGGCATAGTAGCTGGAATTGAGAATACAACCGCTAATGTTATTCGACCTGCTTTAAAAATAGTAAAAATGAAAAAAAATATAAATTTAATTTCATCTATATTTTTTATGTTATTTCCAGATAAAGTTTTTATTTATGGAGATTGCGCTATTAATCCTAATCCTAATGAAATAGATTTATCTGAGATTGCCATACAATCTGCAGATTCTGCACAAATTTTTGGAATTACTCCAAAAATTGCTATGTTATCGTATTCTACAAATAATTCTGGATCAGGTTTAATGGTAGATAAAATTAGAATAGCAACTGAATTAGTTAAAAAAAAACGTCCTGATTTAATTATTGAAGGTCCAATTCAGTATGATGCTGCAATTGATAAAAATATTTCTAAAATAAAATTTTCTAAATCTATAATTTCAGGAGATGCAAATATTTTTATTTTTCCTGATTTAAATAGTGGAAACATTACATATAAAGCAGTTCAAAGATCATGTTCAATATTTTCTTTAGGCCCAATGATTCAGGGTTTAAAAAAACCAGTCAATGATTTATCAAGAGGAGCATCAACCGAAGATATATTATATACTATTGCTTTAACTGTAATTCAATCTATTGATAATAATTTTTAAATTTTTTATATTTTTATTTTTATATTACTATCAACTATACAACAACAAGAAAGTATTTCATTCTTTTGCAAAGAAGCTAAAGTATATTTTTTTAAGTAGTATACTTTTCCTTGAATCAAAATTATTCTACATGTTCCGCAATAGCCTTCTTTGCATTGGTAATCTATTGGTATATTATTTTTTATAAGTATTTTTAATAATGAAATTTTATTTTTTGTATATATAACTTTATAATTTTTATTTTTTATAATTATTTTATTTTTTTTCATTTATAATTTAAAATTTTTAAATAAATTTGATGATATATCAGAATCAATTTGACCAACTAAATAAGATGTTGTTTCTGTTTCTTGTGGAGCATTTTGTACATTTTCAGAAATTAACCAAGAATTTATCCAAGGAATTGGATTAGAATAGATTTTAAAATAAGGTTCAAATCCAATAGCTTTCATTCGAATATTCGTTATATATTCAATATATTGACATAAAATTTCTTTATTTAAACCTAATATTGATCCATTTTTAAATAAATATTTTGACCATTCTTTTTCTTGTGTAGCAACAGTTATAAATATTTTATATGCTTCTTTTTTGTATTTTGAACTGATTTCAATCATTCCTTCAGTTTTTTTTGTATGTAATATATTAATAATATGTTGAGTACTTGTAAGATGCAAAGCTTCATCTCTTGCAATTAATTTAATAATTTTTGCGTTTCCTTCCATAATTTCTCGTTCTGCAAATGAAAAAGAACAAGCAAAACTTACATAAAATCTAATTGCTTCTAAAGCATTTACACTAATTAAGCATAAATACAACATTTTTTTAATTTTTTTTAAATTAATTTTTTTTTCTTTATTATTAATGATATGTTTTCCTTCTCCAAAGATATTCCAATAATATGTTAATTCTATTAATTTATCATAATATTTAGAAATATCTTGAGCTCTTTTTAAAATATTTTTATTATCAATTATATTTTGAAATATTTTATCTGGAAAATTAGTAATATTTCTAATAATATGAGTATAAGATCTAGAATGAATAGTTTCTGAAAAAGACCATGTTTCAATCCATGTTTCTAATTCTGGTATTGAAGTAATAGGTAAAAAAGCAATATTTGGGCTTCTTCCTTGTATAGAATCTAATAAAGTTTGATATTGTAAATTACTTATAAAGATATGTTTTTCATTTTTAGATAATTTTTTAAAATCAATTCTATCTTTAGATAAATCAATTTCTTCTGGTCTCCAAAAAAAAGATAGTTGTTTTTCTATTATTTTTTCAAAAATAATATATTTTTGTTGATCGTATCTTGATATATTAACAGATTGTCCAAAAAACATTGGTTCTTTGAGTTGATTATTTTTTTTTTTAGAAAAAGTACTAAATTTCATTTTTTCCTACTTAATTTATTTTTTTAAATAAAACATGCTCCATTATCACAGTTTAAATTATTATTTTTTTTTAATAATGATTTTTTAAAAATTTTAGATTCATCTTTTGTATTTTGATAATATAAAGTTTTTAAACCAAATTTATATGCTATAAGTAAGTCATGTATAAGTTGTTTTATTGGTATTTTTTCATTTAAAAATTTTTTTGGATCATAATTTGTATTTGTTGAAATAGACTGATCAATAAATTTTTGAATAATTCCTGATAATTGTAAATACCCTATGTTATTTGGCATATCCCAAAGTAATTCATAATATGATTTTAATTTATTATATTTTGGTACAATTTGTTTTAAAATTCCATCTTTTGAAGCTTTTATACTCATAAATCCTCTAGGTGGTTCTATTCCATTTGTTGCATTTGAAATTTGAGAAGATGTTTCTGATGGCATTTGAGCTGATAAAGTTGAATTTCTTAATCCATATTTTATTATTTTTTTTCTTAATTTTTCCCAATTTAAATGTAATGGTTCAGAACATATTAAATCAATATCTTTTTTATATGTATCTATTGGTAATATTCCTTTTGAATAATTCGTATCATTAAAGAATTTACATTTTCCTTTTTCTTTTGCTAATTTATATGATGATTTTAAAAGATAATATTGAATTGCTTCAAATGTTTGATGAGTTAAGTTATTAGCGCTTCCATCTGAATATCGAACTTTATTTTTTGCTAAATAATAGGCAAAATTTATTACTCCAATTCCTAATGATCTTCTATTATGTGCACTTTTTTTAGCGGAAACGATTGGATACTCTTGATAATCTAATATTTCATCTAAAGCTCTAACAATTAAATTTGAAATGTTATAAATTTCTTTTAATGATTTTATTTTTCCTAAATTAATAGCAGATAATGTACAAAGAGCAATTTCTCCGTTTTTATCATTAATATTATTAATTGGTTTAGTAGGTAATGTGATTTCTAAACATAAATTAGATTGTTTTATTGGTGCTTTTTTTGGATTAAATGCACTATGTGAATTACAATGATCAACATTTTGTATATAAATTCTTCCTGTAGAAGTTCTTTCTTTTAATATTAATGCAAATAAATCTAATGCTTTTATTTTTTTTTTTCTAATATTTTTATTATTTTCATATTTTATATAAAGATTTTTAAATTTTTTTTGATTTGAAAAAAAATATTTATATAGATTTGGTACATCTGATGGACTAAATAATGTTATTTTTTTTTCTAAAATCATTCTTTTATACATTAATTTATTAATTTGTACAGTATAATCCATATGTCTAATTCTATTTTCTTCAATTCCTCTATTATTTTTAAGAACAATTAAATTTTCAATTTCTAAATGCCAAATTGGATAAAATAACGTTGCTGACCCACCCCTTACACCTCCTTGAGAACAAGATTTTACTGCTGTTTGAAAATGTTTATAGAAGGGTATGCATCCTGTATGAAATGCTTCTCCATTTCTAATAGGGCTACCAATAGCTCTTATTTTTCCTGCATTAATTCCTATTCCTGCTCTTCTAGAAACATATTTTATAATTGCATTTGCTGTGGCATTAATTGAATTTAAATTATCATCACATTCAATTAATACACAAGAACTAAATTGTCTCATTGGGGTTCTTACTCCAGCCATAATAGGTGTAGGTAAAGATATTTTAAATTTTGATATAGAATTATAAAATTTTTTAACATATTTTAATCTTTTATATTTTGGATATTTTATAAAAATACATGCAGAAATTAGAATGTATAAAAATTGAGCAGTTTCATATATTTTTCCTGTAATTCTATTTTTTATTAGATATTTTCCTTCCATTTGTTTAACTGCTGCATATGAAAAATTCATATCTCTTGTATGATCAATAAAATTATTCATTTTTTTAAATTCTTTTTTAGAATACATAGTTAATAAATTTTTATCATATTTTTTTTTTTTAACCATTCTTTTTACATGTTGATACAATTTTGGTGGATGAAATTTTCCATATACTTTTTTTCTTAAATGAAAGATAGCTAATCTTGCTGATAGATATTGATAATCTGTATTTTTTATAGAAATTAAATCTGATGCTGATTTTATAATAGTTTCATGAATTTTAATTGTTGTAATTCCATTATAAAACTGTATTCTTGATTTAAGTTCTACTTCTGAAATAGAAATTTTTTTTAATCCTTTTGATGCCCAATTTAATACTTTATGAATTTTTTCTAAATTAAGTTTTTCTTTTTTTCCATTTCTTTTTATGACATACAATTTTTCTTTCATGTCAAATTTTACCTATTTAAAAAATTTTTTTTAATATAAATTATTTTTTAAATTTTATTTTTATAAAAATTTTATTGGATATAATATGATTTTTTTTATTATATGTATGTTTTTATATAAGATCTTCTTGAATTTTTTGTAATCCAACAACTTTTTCTTTTTTGAACATTCTTATTAATATTACACCTTGTGTATTTCTTTTTAAAATATTAATTTCAGATACTCGAGTTCTAACTAATTTTCCAGAATTTGTAATTATAATTATTTGATTATTTTGATTAACTTGAATAGCTTTTACAACTGATTTATTTTTTTTAGTAATTTTTATTGAAATGACTCCTTTTGTAGATCTAGATTTTATTGGAAATTCTTTTATTTTTGTTCTTTTTCCATATCCTTTTTTAGTTATTACTAAAATTTCTCCTTTTTTTTTAGGAATAATTAATGAAACAACTTTGTCTTTTTTTTTTATTTTAATTCCTTTTACACCTGTTGCTGTTCTTCCCATAGATCTTACATATTTTTCTGAAAATTGAACAACTTTTCCTTTAGAAGTAAACAACATAATATTATCATTTCCACTAGTTAAAGATACTCCAATTAATTTATCATTTTTTTTTAAATGAAGAGCAATAATTCCTTTATTTCTTGGATTTTTAAATTTTTTTAAAGAAGTTTTTTTAACTATTCCTAAAGAAGTTGCCATAAATATATTTTTTTTATCTTGATATTTATTTAAAGGTAAAATTGCTGTTATTCGTTCTTTTACATTTAATGGTAATAAATTAACTATTGGTTTTCCTCGTGAATGACGACTAGCTTCTGGTAATTGGTATATTTTCATCCAATATATAATTCCTTTGCTTGAAAAACATAATATTGTATCATGGGTATTTGCTATTAATAGGTTTTCTATATAATCTTCTTTTTTCATTTTTGCTGCATATTTTCCTTTTCCTCCTCTTTTTTGAGCTTCATATTCTGTTATAGGTTGGTATTTTACATATCCAGAATGTGATAAAGTTACTACTACGTCTTCAGAAGGAATAATATCTTTAATATTTATGTTTGATTTTTTGTTTATAATTTCTGTTTTTCTTTTATCACCAAAATTTTTTTTAATTAATTTTAATTCTGATTCTATTACTTTAATCATTTTATTATGGTCATTTAATATATTTTCTAAATATATTATTTTTTTTTTAATTTTTTTATATTGAACAATTATTTTTTTATTTTCTAAATTTGTTAAACTATTTAATTTTGTATTTAATATTTTATTTACTTGTTTATCTGAAAAAATATATTTTTTATGTTTTATTTTATTTTTATTTTTATTTTTATTTTCTTTATTAATTAATTTTTGTGTAAAATTAGTAATATTCCATTTTTGAGATAATAAAGATATTTTTGCTTCTTTTGTTTTTTTTGAATTTTTAATATAAAATATAATTTTATCTATATTTTCTAATGCTACAGTTAAACCTTCTAATAAAATCATTTTTTTTTTATATTTTTTGTAATTAAAAATACATCTTTTGGTAACAATTTCTTTTCGATGATAAATAAAAGATTTTATTATATTTTTTAAATTTAATAATTTTGGTTTTCCTTTATATAATGCAACCATATTTATTCCAAATGAAACTTGTAAAGATGTTAATAAATATAATTGATTTAAAATAATTTCAGAAATAAATTCTTTTTTAATTTCAATTACTATTCTCATTCCGTCTTTATCACTTTCATCTCTTAAAGCAGAAATACCATCTATTTTTTTTTCTTTTACTAAGTTAGCAATTTTTTCTATTAGTTTTGCTTTATTTGTTTGATATGGTAATTGATATATTATTATAGATTTTTTTTTTGTTTTTATATTATTTTCAATTTTAATTCTTGCTCGAATATATATTGTTCCTTTTCCTGTTTTATATGCTTTTTTTATTCCAGATTTTCCATTTATAATTCCAAATGTAGGAAAATCAGGACCTGGAATATATTTCATTAAGTTTTTTAAACTAATTTTTGGATTTTTTATATATTTTAAACAAGCATTAATTGTTTCATTTAAATTATGTGGAGGAATATTTGTAGCCATTCCAACCGCAATTCCAGATGATCCATTTATTAATAAATTAGGTATTTCTGCTGGTAAAATTTCTGGTATTTTTTCAGATCCATCATAATTTTTTACAAATTTTACTGTATTTTTATCTAAATCATTTAATAAAGTATGTGCTATTTTTGACATTCTAATTTCTGTATATCTCATTGCTGCTGGTGAATCTCCATCAATTGATCCAAAATTTCCTTGTCCATCAATTAATATATATCTTAATGAAAAAAATTGAGCCATACGTACAATAGAGTCGTAAACTGCTGTATCACCATGAGGATGATATTTTCCAATTACATCTCCTACAATTCGTGCTGATTTTTTATAAGGTTTATTCCATTTATTATTTAATATATGCATTGCAAAAAGTATTCTTCTATGAACTGGTTTTAACCCATCACGTACATCTGGAAGGGCTCTTCCAATAATAACTGACATTGCATAATCTAAATAAGAATTTTTTAATTCTTTTTCTATTTCTATTTCTATTATTTCTTTTGCAAATATATTCATGAAATTACTTCTCTTGTTTAAAATTTGTAACCTTAAATATTTTTTTTATAATTATAACATATTGAATTGATTCGGTGAATCTTGTAAAAAAATATAATTTTTTTTTTAAAATAATAAAATTATAAAGTATTTTTTTGAAATAAAAATAGAATTTTACTATTTTTGTAATTTATTTTAAAATGTTTAAAACATTTATATTTTTTATTTAAAATTTTTTAACATATTAATAAATTTTAAAAAAAAATAATGAATTAAAGGAATGTATGAATACTCAAGAAAAAACTTTAATAATAGATTTATTTAAAAGATTAAAAAAAGCTGAAAAAAATTCATTAAAAAGAGATAAAGAAGCAGAAAATTTAATAAAAAAATATATGATTAATCAGTCTAATTCTGTATATTACATGATTCAAACAATTTTGGTTCAAGAATTAGCGATAAAAAATTTAAATATTTCTATACAAAATTTACAAAAAAAAAATAATTTATTAAAAAATTTAAAATATAAAAAAAGTTTTTTATCTGGATTATTAGATAAATATGTTCCATCTTCAAATAAAAAAAATTTAAATGTTAATAATAATTTTAAAGAGAATGTTACAAATGATATAAACAGAAATAACGAACAATTGAATACAAATTATAATGATAATTTTAAGAATAATATGGGAGGAGGTAATAGTTTTTTAGGAAATGCTTTACAAACTGCAACGGGAGTAGCTAGTGGTATGATTGTTGGAAATATTTTAATGAATTTGTTTAATAGAAAAAATGAAGAAATTTTTGATTATTCAAATAATAATTTTATTTTAGAAGATTTAGATAATGTAAATAATTCTAACTTTAAAGATGAATTAACAAATTCTAATGAATTATTAAATGAAATTAAAAATGATCAAAATAATTTAGAAAATTTTCAAGACAATGAAAATTATTTTAAAAATGACAATATTTTAGAAAAAGAAGATGAAGATTTAAATAATAAAATAGATGATCAAGAAGATTATAAATATAATATTTTAAATGATGAAAACATCTTAGATAACAATATTGAAGATTATGATAATAATGATTAATTTTTTTTTAAATATTCTTTAATTTTTTATTATTAATATTTTTATTTAAATTTTTTATAAAAATATTTTAAAAATTTTTAATATTCGATTAATTATATTTTAATAAATTAAATTTTTAATTAATCGAATAATTTTTTTATATTATGTATTCATGTTATTAGATAAATATTTTGATATTCCTTTTGGTGTTGGTTTTATTCCTTTTTCATTTTTTTTCCAGTTTGCAGGACAAACATTTCCAAATTTTTTATGAAATGTTAATGCATCTATCATTCTTAACATATCTTTTATATTTCTTCCATATGGTAGATCATTTATTATTTCATGTCTTATTATTCTATCTTCATCTATTAAAAAAGATGCTCTTAATGCTACTCCTAAATTAGGGTGCTCTATTCCATAAGATTTTTGTATTTCTCTTTTAATATCTGAAGCCATTACATATTTTATAGGACCAATTCCTCCGTTTTTATATTTAGTTTTTTGCCATGCTAAATGCACAAATATAGAATCTATAGATATACCTATTAATTTTACATTTCTTATTTTAAATTCATTATAAAATTTATTAAAAGCAATTATTTCAGATGGACAAACAAAAGTAAAATCCATTGGCCAAAAAAATAAAACACATTTTTTTTTTGATATATATTTTTTAAAATTAAAATTTTCAGTTATTTTTCCATTTTTTAAAATTGCTGAAGTAGAAAAATTTGGCGCTTTTTGAGTAACTAATGACATATTTTTTCTCTTTTTTTTTATTTTATTTTTTATATTAAATTATTTTATATATACTTTATTTTTTATATTTTTAAAAAATATATAAAAAATATTAAATATATATTTAATATTATAATCATTTATTTTTTTTTGTATAATATATATTTTACAATTATTAAAAATATAAGAAATTTTTATTTTTTTTAAGAGAATAATATGATTATCAATAAAAAAAAAATAATTTATACTTGGGAAAATTTATTAAAAAATAAAAAAAAAGAAATTAAAAAATTAATTTATAAAATTAATAAAAAAAGATTAAATGAAAAAATTTTTCCAAAGAAAAAAGAAGTATTTAATGTTTTTAGATTTACTAAATTTAAAAATATAAAAGTAGTAATTTTAGGTCAAGATCCTTATGTTAAAAAAAATCAAGCTCATGGTTTAGCTTTTTCAGTAAAATCAAAAAATAATTTTCCTCCATCTTTAAAAAATATTTTTAAAGAAATAAAATCTGATATAAATAAAAATATAAAATTTAAATCAGGTTATTTAAAAAAATGGGCTGATCAAGGAGTATTTTTATTAAATTCTATTTTAACAGTTTCTTATAAAATTCCTGGTTCTCATATAAATTTTGGGTGGGAAGAAATTACTGATTACGTAATTTATTTAATTAATTTATATCATTTTGGTGTAATATTTTTATTATGGGGAAATTTTGCTAAAAAAAAAAAAAAATTTATTAATTTAAATAAAAATTATGTTTTTTGTGCATCACATCCATCTCCTCTATCAGCTTATAAAAGTTTTTTTGGATGTAAACATTTTTCTAAAGTAAATGAAATATTAATTCGTCAAAAACAAAAAATAATTGATTGGAGTATAGATTAAAATATTATTTTTTATAAAATAATATTTTAAAATTTTTAAATGGCTATTTACAAGCCATTTTATATATTTTTATATTTTAACTAATACTTTTCTAATTATTTTTTTATTAATTGAATATCCTTTTTTAAAAATTTTTTTTATTTTAGAATGTTTTTTTATTTTTTGTTTATTCTTTAATTGATGAATATTTTTATTATATTCTTCTCCAATAATTCCTTCTATTTGTATATTATTCTTTTTAATTACATCTAATAAAGATTGATAAATTAAGGAAATTCCTTGTAATTTTGGATTATTTTTATCTTTTAAATTCAATATATTTTTAATTATTTTTTCTAATTTATCTATAATTAAAAATATTTTTTTAAAAAATTCTATTTTCTTATCTTTCTTTATTAATAAACATTGATTTTTTGTATTTTTTTTAATATTTTCAATAGTTGCAAAAAATCTTAATGGTAATTCTTTAATTTGTTTTTTTTTTTCATCAATTTTTTCTTTTAATATCTTTATTTTATTTAATTGATTCATTATATTTTTTTTTTTTTTTTCTTTTTCTTTTATATTTTTTTTATTTTTTGAAAGATTCATAAAAGTCACCGAATTATATTTTTATTTATAAAATTTTTAAAGAATATAATTATTTTAAAATTAGAAAATTTATAATTTTATAATCTTAATAAAGATATTTAAATAATTATTTAAATATAAAAAAGTAGTATTTATTAAAAACAATTATATTCTTAAAAAATTTTATATAATTATTTTTTATATTTTTTAAAGAAATAAAAAAAAACAATATTTTTTAAGTATTTTACAAGAAATAAATTAAATTTATAATTATATAATTTTTAAATAAAATTGAATAAATATGATAAAATTTTTTATATTTTTTTAAAATATTTAATAAAAATATATTTAAATAAATTAATTATTTTAAAAAACATATTTTATATTATAATTTTTTTTTTTTTTTTTTTTTTTTTTTTTTTTTTTTTTTTTTGGAGCTGGCGGGATTTGAACCCGCGTCCAAATTATTTTTTTATTAAAGCAACTACATGATTAGTCTTATATATATCTTATTTTTCTTTTTTATTTAAGACAATTAAAAGAAACGTAGTTTTTTTTTTTAAAAAATATATAAATACAAAAACTATATTTATATATAGTCTTTTTTAGTTTTGATCATTTATTTTTAAAAATTAATCTAATTTTGAAAAAGACAAGAATCAAATAGATTTATAAATGAGCTTTAAAACAGTTTTTTAAGCTGCTAAAGCATATTCCTGTTTATTGTTTTTTGCGTATATTTTTAATTTTGGTTTTTTAACGAGGCAAACCAATTCCTCGTCATGCTCTTTAATATTAAAAATAATTTGTCAAATCCAAAATCAGCCCCATTAATTTTTATTTTAAATATGTATTTATAAATATTAAAATTTTAATATAAAAATATTATAATATTATAAGTAATTATATTACAAATTTATTTTTTTATAAAAAATATTTTACTTTATATATTAAATTTTATATTTTATTTAAAAAAAAAGGATTATTATTTAATGAATACAATTTTAAAAATAAAAAATCAAATTTCTAAAAATCCTATTATTCTTTATATGAAAGGATCTCCTCAATTTCCAAGTTGTGGTTTTTCAGCAAAAGCAGTTCAAATTTTATTAAATTTACAAGTTAAATTTTATCATATAGACATTCTTGAAAATGATGATATTAGAAAAGAACTTCCAAAATTTTCTAATTGGCCAACTTTTCCTCAATTATGGGTAGATGGAGAATTAATAGGTGGAAGTGATATTATGTTTGAATTATTTAAAAATGGAAAATTAAAAAAAATTATTAATCATTCTATAAAAAAAAATATATCTTAAAAAATAATTTAAAAAATATTTTTATATATTTATTTTAAAAAAATATACAATAGATATGATGTATATACATTTTTTATGACAATGCATCATATCTTGATTTTTTTAAATAATTTATTTTTTATATTTTTTTATCATTGTTATTTTTTTTATTATTTATTGGCCATCCACCTAATTTTTTCCAACGATTTATTATTTCACAAAATAAATTTGCTGTTTGAAGAGTATCATATAATGCAGAATGAGCTTGACTATTATCAAAAGATAATCCTATTGCTCTACATGCTTTAGATAAAACAGTTTGACCAACTGCTAATCCACTTAAAGTTGCTGTATCAAATGTTGCAAATGGATGAAATGGATTTTTTTTTATTTTAATTCTTTCTGATGCTGACATAATAAAACTATGATCAAAATTTGCATTATGAGCTACAATTATTGCTTTACTACATCCATATTTTTTAATACCATTATAGATTATAGAAAAAATTTCTTTAAATGCTAATTTTTCACTAACTGCTCCTCTTAAAGGATTAAATGGATCAATTTTATTAAAAGATAAAGCTTCTTTTTTAATTAATGAACCTTGAAATGGTTTTACATGAAAATGTATTTTTTTTTCAACTTTTAACCATCCATAATCGTTCATATTTAATGTAATAACTGCAATTTCTAGTAATGCATCAGTAATAGGATTAAATCCTGCAGTTTCTACATCAATAACAACTGGATAAAAAGTTCTAAATCTTTTACTTAAAAGGCTCTTATTTTTTATTTTATTCATCATGATTCCATTATTAAAATATGAGTTTAATATAAATTTTTATTTATTAACATTTAATAAATGTATTTCATATATTTTTTATACTAATATCTTGAATAATAAAAAATAATTTAATATTAACTTTGTTTTTTTTTAAATTAAAATTTAACATAATAATTCTATAATGTTAAGAATAATCAATATTTTATAAAAATTGTTTTTAAATTTCTTTTTATTTTACATAAGGTTGTTATATGACATATAAATTACCTGATTTAAGTTATAATTATGATGATTTAGAACCATATTTTGATTCAAAAACTATGAAAATTCATCATAAAGGGCATCATCAAGCATATATTAATAATTTAAATAATATTTTAATTAATACAAAATTTATAAATTATAAAGAAGATGAATTATTATCTAATTTAGAATTTATTCCAAAAAAAAATAGAAATTATATAAAAAATAATTTTGGTGGTTATATAAATCATAATTTTTTTTGGAAGATATTAAAAAAAAATACTATTTTAAAAGGAATTTTAAAAAAAGAAATAGAAAAATATTTTATTAATTTTGAAAATTTTAAAAAATGTTTTATAAATATTGCTATGAATCATTTTGGTTCAGGATGGGTATGGTTAGTTCAATCAAAAAAAAAATTATTAATTACCACAACTGTAAATCAAGATAATCCAAAAATGAGTAAATTTTTTATAAAAAATACAGGATTTCCAATTATTGGATTAGATTTATGGGAACATGCATATTATTTAAAATATAAAAATAAAAAATTAGAATATATTCAATCTTATTTTAATATAATAAATTGGGATCAAGCATCTATAAATTTTGAAAAATCATTTTTTTAAAGTGTTTTTTAATTATTTTATATAAGATTTTTATATATTATTTATTTTTTTATAAATATTTTTGTATTCTTTTTGTATTTTTTATACTTATAAGAAATTTATTTTTGGAATTTATGAAAAATAATTTTAATAAAATAAAACTAATTGTTGGTTTAGGCAATCCGATTGAAAAGTATAATAAAACTCGCCATAATGTTGGAATTTGGTATATTAGATTGCTTTCCAAATATTTTAATGTTCAATTTACAAAAATAAAAAAATTTTCTGGATATAAAAGTGAAATTTTTTTTTTAAATAAAAAAATTTTATTATTCTTTCCAGATATTTTTATGAATTTAAATGGTTATTCTGTATTTTCTTTGTCTAAATTTTATAATATTTCATTAAATGAAATTTTAATTATTCATGATGAATTAGATTTATTTCCTGGACATATAAAATTGAAATATGGGTATGGAAGTAATGGGCATAATGGATTGAAAAGCATTATTTGTAAATTTAAAAATCATACGTTTTATAAACGTTTGTCAATAGGTATTGGTCGTCCAATTTTTAGAAATGATATTTCTAATTTTGTTTTATCTAAACCAACTATAAATGAAAAAAAATTAATTTTAAAATCAATTTATGAATCTATTAATTTAATTTTTTTTTAAAAAATTTGTTATTTTTTAAAAAAATTCAGAAAGGAGAAATATGAGTGTTCAATGTGGAATTATTGGTTTACCAAATGTAGGAAAATCTACTATTTTTAATATTTTAACTCAAATGACTGTTCCATCATTGAACTTTCCGTTTTGTACCATTAATCCAAATATAGGATTTTCTATTGTACATGATATAAGATTAACACAATTAAAAAATATTGTTTTTCCAAATAAAATTGTTCCTACTGTTGTAAAAATAGTTGATATTGCTGGTTTAGTAAAAGGAGCATCAAAAGGAGAAGGATTAGGAAATAAATTTTTAAGAGAAATAAAAGAAGTAAATGCTTTAATACATGTTGTTAGGTGTTTTAAAGATGATTCTATTATTCATGTTCAAAATAGAGTCAACCCAATTGATGATATAGATATTATTAATACAGAATTAATTTTTTCAGATATAGATTTATGTGAAAAAAGTCTTTCTATTTTAAATAATTTTAAAGGACAAAATGAAAAATTAGTTTTAGAAGAAAAAAAATTATTAAAAAAATGCTTATTAAATTTAAAAAAATTTATTTTTTTAAGAAAATTAAATTTTTCATTTCAAGAAATAAATTTAATTACAAAATTTAATTTTTTAACATTAAAACCAACAATTTTTTTATTAAATATTAGTGAAAAAAAACAAAATAATATTTATTTGAAAGAAGTAAAAGAATTTTTAAATAATGATATTATAAATATTATTTGCCCAACTATTTTAAATAAAATTAAAGAAAAACAAAATATCATTCTTAAATTATCTAAAATAATTTATTCTATTTATAAAATTTTAAATTTAAAAACTTTTTTTACTGTTGGAAAAAAAGAAATTCGAGCTTGGTCTTTTATAAAAAATTCGAAATGCATAGATGTATCTAAAATTATACATAGTGACTTTAAAAAAGGATTTATTAGAGCAAAAATAATTCGTTATACAGATTTTATAAAGTATAAATCTGAAAATTCTGTAAAAAAATTTGGAAAATTAAGATTTGAAGGAAAAAATTATTTAGTTCAAGATGGAGACATTATTCATTTTTTGTTTAATTTGTAATAAAAATTTTATTTCATTTTTTTTTAGAGAGGAACATTATTTCCTCTCTGATAAAAATTTTCATTATTTTGTTAGTAAAATTTTTTTAAGTGTATTAAAATTTGGTTTAATATTATGACAAAATTCTTTTAAATTTAATAAATTAGAAATAATTTTTGGTTCTTTTAATTTTATTTTTAAAACTTTTTCGACAGTATTTTTAAATTTAATAGGATGAGCTGTTCCTAAAAAAATTCCATATTCTTTTTTTTTTAATTTTTTTTTTAATATAGTATAAGCAACAGATGCATGAGGTTCTGAAATATATTTATATTTTTTAAATAATTCTTTCATGTTTTTTTTTGTTTTTTTTTCTGATACACTTCCATATTTTAAACTATGAATATTCCATTTTTTTCTTCTAAAAATTTCTTCAATTCTTGTCCAATTATTTGGTTTACTAATATCCATTGCATTAGAAATAGTAGAAATCGTTTTATATGGATTCCATATACCAGTTTTAAGAAATCTTGGGATTGTATCATTAGAATTTGTTGATAAAATTAATTTTTTTATTGGTAATCCAATTGATTTTGCTAATAATCCTGCAGTTAAATTTCCAAAATTTCCACATGGTATAGATAAAACAATATTTTTTCTATGTTTTTTTTTTGTTAAATGAAATATTTCAAAAAAATAACAAATTTGAGCAAGTAGTCTACTAATATTAATTGAATTAGCAGAATTTAAATTTGTATATTTTTTAATATCTTTGTCATTAAAAGATTTTTTTACTAGTTTTTGACATTCATCAAAACTTCCATCAATAGCAATTGTAGTGATATTTTTTCCTAAAGTACAAAATAATTTTTTTTGAATGTTACTAATTTTTCCTTTTGGATATAATATCACTACTCTTATATTTTTCATTTTATAAAATGCATTTGCTACGGCTGCTCCTGTATCTCCAGAAGTAGCTGTTAAAATTGTAGTTAATTTATTCTTTGTATTTAAAAAAGAAAGAATTTTAGCCATAAATTTTGCCCCATAATCTTTAAAAGCAAGAGTTGGGCCATGAAATAATTCAAAACAAGATATATTTTTTTTAATATTTAAAATTTTTGGTTGATTTAAAGAAAATGCTGATTTTACACTAGAATATATATTTTTTTTTTTTATTTCTGATCCGATTAACATTGATAAAATTTTTTGACTTCTAGGAATAAATTTTATTTTTAAAAGTTTTTTTATTTTTTTTTTAGATATTTTTGGTAATTTTTTTGGAAAAAATAATCCTTGATTAGATCCTAAACCTAATATTACAGCATCAGAAAAATTTACAATTTCATTTTTATGTTTTATATTATATAATTTCATTTATTTATTTCCTATTTCTCTTGTTCCAATTGGATCGATTTTACAAATATGAGCAAATCCTTTTTTGTTTTCAACATAATTTTTTAAAAAATATTTTTTAATTTTTTTTGCTATTTTTTTATTTTTACATATAGAAAAAATAGTTGGTCCAGAACCTGAAATTCCATATGCTATAGAACCGATTTTTTTAACATTTTTTTTATGTTTAGAAAAATTTTTTATTAATTTTTTTCTAAAAGGTTCTGCTAAAATATCTTTTATAGAAGATGATGCAAGAGAAGATTGATTTGTATAAGATGAATGAATAAAACATGATACATATTGACTATGTGTAATACAAGTATTTTTAGAATATATTTTTGGAAGAATTTCTCTTGATTGTAATGTTGATAATTTAATTCCTGGCCAAGAAATTATCCAAAACCAATTTTTAAAATATGGAATTTTTTGTGAAATAATTTTTTTTTTTTTTATAATTAATCTTACTCCTCCAAGATACGAAGGAACAACATTATCATAATGCATTCCTCCAGAAACACTTTTTTCTATTTTTCCCATTAAATGTATTAATTGAATTTTATTTAATGGTTTTTTAAAAAAAATATTTAAAGCAACTAGTGTTGCAACAATAGATGAAGCGCTAGATCCAAGACCTGAACTAATTGGTAAGTTTTTTTCTAGAATTATATGTACATTTTTTTTTATTTTTGTTTTTTTTAAAAATATTAACCATGCTTTCCAAGCTATATTATCTTTATATGATTTTGGAAGATCTTTAGAAAAAACTCCTAAATTTGTTAATTTAAACTTTTCTGATGATTTAATTGAAACAATGTCTCCTAATATATTTTTTTTAATTGGATGAATGGCTGCTCCTAATATATCAAATCCTACTCCTAAATTTCCAATAGATGCTGGTGCATATATTTTTATCATTTTTTTTTCCAAAATTAATTTTATAAAATAGATTTTAATAAATCAGAAAAAACTCCAGATGCAGTTACTTTTTTTCCAGCTCCGTATCCTCTTATTAATAAAGGTATTGGTTGATAATATTTAGTATAAAATGTAAATGCATTTTCTCCATTTTTAATTTTATATAATGGATTTTTTTTATTAATTTTAGACATTTTAATTTTACATTTTCCATGTTTATTAATCGTTCCAATAAATCTTATTCTTTTTTTATTTTGTTTGCATAATGATATTTTTTTTAAAAAATATTTATCAAATTTTTTTATTTTTATTAAAAAATTTTCTAGACTTATATTTTTTAATGATTTAGGTAATATTTTTTCAATTTTTATATCTTTTAATTCTAAATTAAATCCAAATTCACGAGCAATAATTAATAATTTTCTAGCTACATCTAATCCAGACAAATCTTCTCTTGGATCCGGCTCGGTAAATCCTTTTTTTTTAGCTTTTTTTACAGCTTTTGAAAACAACATTCCATTATCTAATTTTCCAAAAATATATGATAAAGATCCAGATAATATACCTTTAAATAAAATTAATTTATCTCCAGTATGAACAATATTTTTTATTGTTTGTATTACTGGAAGACCTGCTCCAACATTTGTTTCGTACATAAATTTTTTATTTTTTTTAGAAGATATATTTCTAATTTTTTTATAATTTTTCATGGATCCAGTATTAAATTTTTTATTAGCTGTAATAACATGAAAGTTATTATTGATATATTTTATATATTGTTTAGATATTTTTTTACTTGAAGTACAATCAATAATAATTGGATTTATATAAAAATTTTTTTTAATTTTTTTATTTATTTTTTTAATAAGTTTGATTTTTTTATATTTTTTTATAACTTTTTTAAATTTTTTTTTCCATAAATTAAGATTAATTCCATATTCTTTAAATAATAATTTATTTGAATTAGATATTAAACATATTTTAATATTAATTTTTTTTTGTTTTAGATTATTTTTTTCTTTATTTATTTGTTTTAATAATGTTTTTCCTATTCCACCAATTCCTAATAAAAATATTTCATTTATTTTATTTTTATAAAGCATAATTTTATGAATTAATTTAATTGCTACAATTTTATTTTTAGATTTTAATATAAATGAAATACAGTTTTTAGATTTTTTTTGAATATTTAATATTTTAATATTAGAATGATTTAAAGAATTTTTTATTTTTTTTATTAAATTTTTTATTTTTTTAATCTTAGGTTGAACTATAGATATTATAGATAATTTTTTTTTTTTCTTTATTAATATTTTTGATTGATAAATCGATTTTTCTATATTTTTTTTAAATATTTTTTTTATATATTTAATATATTTTTTTTCTATATAAAGATAAATTAATTTTGAATTTATTAAATTAGATAAGTAAATGATAGATATATATTTTTTTTTAATATATTTTAAAATTTTTTTTTGTATTTTATATTTTATTTTTTCATTAAGAATTTTAATATTAAACATATATATATTATCTATATATGTAATACTAAAATTATATTTGTTTTTTTTTTTTATTTTTTTATAAATTTTTGTTCCTAAAAAATTTTTATTAAAAGTATTTTTAATATAACATGGTATATTAAATTTTTTTAATGGATAAATTGATTTAGGATGAAGAACTTTTGCTCCTAAACATGATAATTCTAAAATATTTTTATATGTAATTTCATTTAATACTTTTGCATTGGAAATAATTTTTGGATCACATGTTAGAATTCCATTGACATCTGTCCATATTTCACAAGATTTAGATTTTAGACAAGCTGATAATATAGCTGCAGAATAATCTGATCCGTTTCTTCCTAATAAAACTAATTTTTTTTCTTTATTTCCAGCAATAAATCCAGGCATTAAAATAATTGATTTAGATGGAATATTAATTTTTTGAATTTTTTCTATAGATGATTTGAGATTTACATATGATTCTAATATATTTCCTTGTGCAATTATTTTTTTAACTGGATTAATTAAATAAGTATTGAAATTTTTAGAAAGTAATATATTATTTATAATATATGTTGATAAAATCTCACCTTTGGAAATTATTTTTGCATAAGTAATTTTTGAACATTTTTTTAAAAAATATATTTTTTTTGTTTTTTTTCTTAAAAAAAACATTTCTTTTTCAATAACATTTAGTAATTTTTCTAAAGATATTTTTTTATTTTTTTTAGATATTTTTATTGATATTTTAATAAATTTATTTTGTATTTTTAAGATAATTTTTTTATAATTTTTTTGTTTAATTGCAAAATTTATTAATTTTTCTAAATAATTTGTAATTTTTGCTGGAGCAGATAACACAACAGCAATTTGATTAGTTTTATATTTTTTTTCAATAATTTTTGATACAGATAAAATTCTTTTTGAATTAGCTAACGAAGTACCTCCAAATTTTAAAATTTTTATCATATTTTTAAAAATTCTCCTAAGTTATTTATAAAATAAATTAATTTATTTTATTTTTATTTTATTTTAAATAAATAGACTAATTACATATTATATGAAAAAAAAAAATAAAAAAAGTATATTAAATTTCTATTATATATTTTTCATTTTTTTTTAATATAATTTTTGTATATTTATATTTAAAAAAAAATATTTATTTTAAATTTAAATATAAAAAAAATATTTTTTATATAATTAAATTTTAATAATATTTTAAAAAAATGTATATTTTTAATATTTTTAAAAAAATATTAATTTAACAATATATTTATTATTTTTTAAGTTTTAAAAGATATTAAAAAATTTTTATTAAATTAATTATATTATATATATAAATTTAGTATTGAATAAAAAGATTGAAAAAAAAATTATAAATAAATTATAAAAAACAGTAAAAATAAAATAATTTTAATATTTTTATTAAAATTTTTTTATAGTTTATTTATTTAGATTCATTAAATTTTGTTATGAAATTTATTTTATTATTATTTTAATTTATTAAAATAATATTTTTTTTATAAATTTAAATATTAAAAATTTAATATATTTAAATTAAATTTTTTATAAAAAATTTAATTTAAATATTTTAAATTTTAAAAAAAACCAAAATCTATTTCTATATATTTTATTAAAAAAATTTAAATTTATAAAATTAGATTTAATAATAGATGATATTGGTTTTTTTTATATTTAATTATTTTATTTTTAGATATGGAATAAATTATTTTAAGAATAATTTTTTTACCATATATTAAAAAAATTTATTTTTTTATTTTTTTTAATTAAAAATTATTTATTTTTTTTTAAATTTACAAAAATATTATCAATTAATCTAATATTTTTTATAAATACTGAAATTAATATTATTGCTTTTTTGCTATTTTTAGAAATTATTTTTAAGTTTTTAGAATCTCTAATATATAATGATTCTAATTTTATTTTTTTTTTTAAAAATTTTTTTTTATATTTTTTTTTAATTTTTTTGAATATTTTAAATTTATAATAATACATTTTTTTTTTAATTTTTTTTAAATATTTATAAATACAGGAAGCTTGTTTTTTTTCATTTTTTTTTAATAAATTATTTCTAGAACTTATAGCTAAACCATTTTTTTCTCTTATTATTGGAATAGAAATTATTTTAATATTATAATTTAATTCTTTGACAAGTGTTTTTATAATATATAATTGTTGATAATCTTTTTCTCCAAAAATAGAATATTGTGGTTGAATTAAATTAAATAATTTGCATATTATTGTAGATACGCCATTTAAATGATTAGTTCTATTTTTATTTTCTAAAATAGTTGATGTTTTTTTAACAGAAACTATTGTATGTTTGTAAAATCCATCTGGATATATTTCTTTTTCATGTGGAAGAAATACTATATCTACTTTATTTTTTTTTAATTTTTTTAAATCTTCTTTAATAGTTTTAGGATAATTTATAAAATCTTGTAATTTATTGAATTGTAGTTTATTTAAAAATATACTTACAATAATTAAATTAGATATTTTAATAGATTTTTTAATAAGAAATAAATGTCCTTGATGTATATTACCCATAGTTGGTATTAAAGATATATTAAACTTGTTTTTTTTTAATTCTTTTAGAAGTTTTTTTTTTGTTTTTATAATTTTCATATTTTTTTTAAAAAAAAGTATGTTTTTTTGAAGGAAATTTTCCTAGTTTTACTTCTTTAATATAATTTTTAATAGATTCTTTTAAAGAAATATTTTTTTTAAGAAAAATTTTAACAAATTTGTGTTTTTTTTCTTTATTTATTCCTAACATATCATGCATAACTAAAATTTGTCCATCTGTATGTTTTCCAGAACCAATACCTATAACTGGTATTTTTAATTTTTTTGTAATAATTTTTGATATATTGTTTGAAACACATTCTAAAAGAATCATATTAGCTCCTGACTTTTCTAAAATTATTGCTTCTTGTATAATATTTTTTTTGTCTTTTATAGAATTTCCATATATTTTATATTGTCCTTCTTTATGAATATTTTGTGGTTTTAATCCAAGATGACAACATGTTAAAATAGATTTTTTAGAAAGATATTTTATAATTTTTTTAATTCTAATATTTCCTTCTAATTTAATCATATTAGCCCCAGATTTAATTAATAAACATGAATTTTTTAGAGCTTGATGTTTATTCATAAAAGTCATAAATGGTAAATCTGAAATTATAAATTTATTTGGAGCTCCTTTTCTAACAGCTTTTGTATGATATTTCATATTTTCTAATGTGACATTTAATGTAGAATTATTTCCTTGAATAACCATTCCTAGAGAATCTCCAACTAAAATTATTGGTATTCCATAATCTGAAAAAAGTTTTGAAAAACTAAAATCATAAGCTGTAATTGCTGCAAATTTAAATTTTTTATTTTTCCATTGATTGATTTTATATATATTAATTTTATCCATTTTTTATTTTTTTTTATTGTAATTTAATTGTTTAAAAATAATTATTTTATTTTTTAAAAGATGTAATTATTTCAGTATTATTTTTTTTAAATTTCTATTTTTTTCTACTTTTTTTTTTAAAATATATAAATTATATGCTTCAAAAAATTTTTTATTTTTTTTTATTTTAAATAATATTTTTTTTGAATTATATGTAATAAAATTTGTTTTTTTCCAAATTTCTTTAATTGAATAAATAATTTGTTTTGGAATAGATAATTTAAAAGATGCTTTTTTTAATATAAATTTTAAAGATATGTTAGATGCATCTTTGTAATTTATTTTTTTTTTATTTTTTATTTTTATTGTATTAATAAAATATGGATACCATAATATTGCTGACCATAAAAATGCTGGATTAATTTTTTTTTTTCTTTTAAATCTTTGATCATTATTTTTTAATACATAAGAAATTAAAGTATTAATTAATAAATTAATTTTTTTATTATAATTTAATAAAGGGAATGAAAAAATTTTTTTTAAAAGACAAAATTTTTTTAATTTTTGATATGCTTGATATCCAAATCCATGTTGTAAAAGTTTATTTAATTCATTATATAATCTAGCTGATGGAACATGTAATATTAGTTTAGATAATTTAGGAATTGCTTTTTTTGTATTTTTTTCTATTGTCATTTTTAATTGAACAGAAAATCTAATAACTCTAAGCATTCTTACTGGATCTTCTCTATATCTTGTTTCTGGATCTCCAATTAATCTAATTATTTTTTTTTTTATATCTTTTATTCCTCCAACATAATCTCTTATACTTAAATCAATAATATTAAAATATAAAGTATTAATAGTTAAATCTCGTCTTTCAGCATCTTCTTCTATTTGTCCAAATACATTATCACGTAAGAGTATACCTAAACGTTCTTTTTTTTTATATATTTTTTTTTTTATATTTTTTTTATTATTATGACCTCTAAATGTTGATACTTCTATTGTTTCTTTTTTAAATAAAATATGCGCAATTTGAAATCTTTTTCCAATTAGTCTACAATTTTTAAATAATTTTTGTATTTCTAATGGAGTTGCATTAGTAGCTAAATCAAAATCTTTAGGTTGATTACCAATAATAAGATCTCGAACTCCACCTCCGACAAGATATGCTTCATAACCTGATTTATGTAATCTTAATAAAATTTTTATTGCATTTTTACTAATTTTATTTCGAGATATATTATGTTTTTTTTTAGAAATTATTATCATATGATTTATATACATTTAAATTATTTGTTTTATTAAATAAATATTTATATATTTTAATATTTTTTTATTTTTAAAATATTAAATATTATATTTTTTTAAAAAAATATATAAAATGATAGTGAAATAAAATATTTATTATATCTTTTTTCACTATCTTTTTTTTATCCTAATATTTGTTTATCTCTAATTTCTTCTAGTGTTTGACAATCAATACATAAATGAGCAGTTGGTCTTGCTTCTAATCTTTTAATTCCTATTTCTACATCGCATGTAGAGCAATATCCAAAATTTTTATTTTGTATTTTTTTTAATGTGCTATTAATTTTTCTAATTAATTTATTTTCACGATCTCTTTTTCTCAATTCTAAACTAAATTCTTCTTCTTGAACTGCTCGATCAATTGGATCTGGAAAATTTGAAGATTTTTTTGATATGTAATATAAATCTTTTTTATCTGGATTAAGTTGTTTTTTCCATGTTTCAAGTATTTTTTTAAAATGTTTAATTTGATTGTTATTCATATATTTTTCATTTTTTTTTTTTTTATATGAAGATACTCCAGCAATAGAAAGAATACTTAATGAATTTCTTTTTTTGTTTTTTTTATTCATAAAAATTTTATCCTTAATATAATTTTATTTTTAAAAAAAAAATAATAAAAAATTTTAACAGTATATATTTAGATTTTATAATATACATGAGATGTTTGTAATATGAAAATTAAATATTTTTTATAAAATAATTATTTTTTTAAAATTTTATACTATTTTTTATAGGAAAAATATTTTTGATTTATAATATATTAAATTTTTATAATTTAATAATATTTAAATTAATTTTTTTTAAATTTTTTATATATTAAGGTTGCAGAAAATGATGAAATTGGCTTTTGGTGTAGAATATGATGGGAGCAATTATTATGGATGGGAAAGTCAAATAAAAGGTTTTTCAATTAAAAAAAAATTGGAAAAAGCAATATCTAAAATAGCAAATCATAAAGTTTATATAATTTGTGCAGGAAGAACTGATTCTGGAGTTCATGCATATAATCAAGTAATACATTTTAAAACTTATTCTTATAGAAAAAATGTAACTTGGATAATTGGAGTTAATAGTCTTTTACCAAAAGATATTTCTATAATATGGGCAAAAACTGTTTTAAAAGATTTTCATGCTCGTTATTCTGCTGTTTCTCGTAGTTATAGATATATTATATATAATAATTTTATTAGATCTTCTCTTTTAAGACATAGAGTAAATAATGTTTTTTTTACTTTAAATGTAGAAAAAATGAATCGTGCAAGTAAATTATTAATAGGAGAAAAGGATTTTTCATCTTTTAGAGCATCTAGATGTCAATCTTATAGTTCATGGAGAAATATTATTCAAATAGAGGTATATAAAAAAAATGATTGTTTTATCATTATTGATATTACTGCAAATGCTTTTTTATATAAAATGGTTCGTAATATAGTAGGTTGTTTGATTGAAATTGGAAGGAATAAAAAAGATGAATCATGGTTATTAAATGTTTTAAATTTAAGAAATAGAATATTTGCAGGTCCTACCGCTGTTTCTAAAGGATTATATTTATTATCTGTAAATTATCCAAAACGTTTTAAAATACTTAATAGTAATTTTAATAATATTTAATTTATTTTTTTGAAATTATTGATTATTTAAGATTATATAAAATAATATATTTATATCTTAAAAAAATTTTATATATAAATTTTATTTATAAAATTAATTTATTTCATAATAATAAATAAATTATTATTTATGTTTATAAAAAAAATTAAATTTTTTATAATTTATTAATTTAAACTAATATTTTTTTATTTAAAAATTAATTATTAAGAAATATGTTTAATTTAACATTTTAATTAAAGAGATAATATATGTTTTTAAATTTTTTTAAAAAAATTTTTGGAAGTAGAAATGATAAAATATTAATGAAATTAAATCTTATAGTAGAAAAAATAAATAATTTAGAAAATATTTATAAAAATTTTACTGATAAGAAATTAAAAAAACAAACTCAATTTTTTAAGAATCGACTTGCTAAAAAAGAATCATTAGATAATTTATTAATTGAGTCGTATGCTACAGTTAGAGAAGCAAGTAAAAGAGTTTTTGGATTAAGACATTTTGATGTACAAATGTTAGGAGGAATTGTTTTAAATAATTCATGTATAGCAGAGATGAAAACAGGAGAAGGAAAAACTCTGACCTCTACATTACCTATATATTTAAATTCATTATTAGGAAAAGGAGTTCATGTTGTTACCATGAATGATTATTTAGCTAAAAGAGATTCAGAAAAAAATAAACATTTATTTAAATTTTTGGGTTTAACAGTTGGTTTAAATTTACCTGATTTATCAATATCTTTAAAAAAAAAAGCTTATAATTCAGATGTTACGTATGGAACAAATAATGAATTTGGATTTGATTATTTAAGAGACAATATGGTGATATCTAAAAAAAACAAAGTTCAACGAAAATTAAATTATGCATTAATTGATGAAGTTGATTCAATTTTAATTGATGAAGCAAGAACTCCATTAATAATTTCAGGAGAGGAAGATGATTATTCTAAATTATATTTTTATATTAATAAAATTATTATGAAATTAATTCCTCAAAAAAAAGAAGACACAGAAAATTTCGTTGGTTCTGGTGATTTTTTTTTAGATGAAAAATTAAAACAAGTTTATCTTACTGAAAGAGGTTTAGTAAAAATAGAAAAAATATTAATAAAAAAAAATATTATTAATGAAAAAGAATCTTTATATTCTTCAAAAAATATAAAATTATTACATCATATTACTTCTTCTTTGAAGGCTCATAGATTATTTACTCGAGATGTAGATTATTTAGTAAAGAATAATGAAATTGTTATAGTAGATGAGCATACTGGTAGAATTATGAATGGAAGACGTTGGTCTAATGGTTTACATCAAGCAATTGAAGCTAAAGAAAATTTATTAATAAAAAATGAAAATAAAACGTTAGCTTCTATTACTTTTCAGAATTATTTTAGATTATATAAAAAATTATCTGGTATGACAGGAACTGCATATACAGAATCTTTTGAATTTAGAGATATTTATAATTTAGATACTGTTATAATTCCTACAAATAAACCAATGATTAGAAAAGATTATTCAGACTTAATTTATGTGACGGAAAAAGAAAAAATTGAAGCTATTATTAAAGATATTCAAAAGTGTTATATAAAAAAACAACCAGTTTTAGTTGGAACAGTATCTATAGAAAAATCAGAAATTATTTCTAATTATTTAAATAAATTAAAAATTAAACATAAAGTTTTAAATGCAAAATTTGATAAACAAGAAGCTCAAATTATTTCTCAAGCAGGAAAATTAGGTGCTATAACTATTGCAACAAATATGGCTGGTCGAGGAACAGATATTATTTTAGGTGGATGTTTGGATAAAAAAAAAAAAACTATAAAAAAAAATAATAAAAATTTAAATTTATATAAAAAAGAATGGAAACGTAATAATCAATTAGTTTTATCTGTTGGTGGTTTACATGTAATTGGAACCGAAAGACATGAATCAAGAAGAATAGATAATCAATTAAGAGGAAGATCTGGTCGTCAAGGAGATATTGGTTCTTCTAGATTTTATTTATCTATGCAAGATTCATTAATGAGAATTTTTACTTCTGATAAAATAATGAATATAATGAGAAAATTTGGAATGAAATATGGAGATTCTATTGAAAGTTTATGGGTAAATAAAGCTATTTCTAATGCTCAAAAAAAAGTAGAAAATATGAATTTTGATATTCGTAAACAATTATTAGAATATGATAATATTATTAATGAACAAAGAAAGGTTGTTTATAAACAAAGAAATTTATTAATTAATAAAAAAGAAATTAATAATATAATAAAAACTATTTCTAAAGATGTTTTTTTATCTGTTATTAATAAATTTATAGATATGAATGATTTATTTAATTTAAAAAAAAAATTAATTTCTCTTGAAAAATATTTATTTAAAAAATTTAATATTAAAATATTTTTTTTTGATTTTTATACAAGTAATAACAATAATATTAAAGTTGAAATTTATAAAAAAATTTCAGAAAAATTTAATATAAATTATTCAATTAAAGAAAATATTATTGGTAAAAAAAATATGAGAGAAATAGAAAAATCTATTATGTTAAAAAAATTAGATTTTTTTTGGCAAGAACATTTATCTGAAATGGAATATTTAAGACAAGGTATACATTTAAGAGGATATGCTCAAAAAGATCCAAAAATAGAATATAAACGTGAATCTTTTATTATTTTTTCAAATATGTTAGAGTCTTTAAAATATGAAGTAATATTAGAATTAAGTAAAATTAGTTTTTCTAATTTTGATCCATATGGAAATAAAGATGTTAATTATAAATTTTCTATACATCCTAAATATTTTAAAAAAACTAGACAGTTTTTAAAAAAACATACAAATATAAAATTTAAGTATTTTGATAGTATAAATAATACTAAAACTATATATTCTAGAAATTCATTATGTTTTTGTAAATCTAAAAAAAAATATAAACATTGTCATGGAATTTTAAAATAAAAAATTTTTCATAATTTTTTATTTTATATATATTTTAAAATAAATATTATATTAATTGATTATTAATAAGATTAAAAAAATATATTTTATTTTTATAAATGTAATTAATGAATATAAAATATATATTTATATTATATTTTTTTTAAAATAATATTTTATTATAAAATAAAAATTTTGAAATAAACAAAATTAAATATTTAAAATTAATAAATTATTTATTTAAAAAATTATAAAAAATGTTTTTTTATATTTTAAAATACATATTCATAATTTAGATGATAAATTTTAATCTTTTTACAAATAATTTTTTTTAAAAAAAAAAGAATTTTTATTTTGATATTATTAATATTATTTTATATATTTTAATAATAATTATATTTTTTTTTTTTTTTTAAATTTTTATATTATATTTTTTATAAAAAATAACAAAAAAAAACGGAGAATTCTATGTCTAAAAATTATTTTCAAGATGTAATTGATATAGATCCTATAGAAACTAAAGATTGGTTAGATTCGATTGAATCGATAATAAAAAAAGATGGATACAAAAGAGGGAAATTTATTATTAATGAAATATTAAGAAAGTATAAAAAAATTGAAATTTTAAATTCAAAAAAATATATTTCAGATTATATTAATACAATTCCTTTAAAAAAAGAACCAATCTATCCTGGAGATATAAAATTAGAAAATAAAATATGTTCTGCTGTTCGATGGAATGCAATTATGATGGTATTGAATGCATCTAAAAAAAAAATAGATTTAGGAGGTCATTTATCTTCTTTTCAATCTTCTGCTATGATTTATGAAGTTTGTTTTAATCATTTTTTTCATGCAAATAATGATTGCAATACAGGAGATATAATTTATTTTCAAGGACATATTTCTCCTGGAATTTATTCTAGAGCTTATTTAGAAGGTAGAATTTCTAAAAATCAAATAAATAATTTTAGACAAGAAATAAATGGTATAGGTTTATCTTCTTACCCTCATCCAAAATTAATGCCTAATTTTTGGCAATTTCCTACTGTTTCAATGGGTCTTGGATCAATTTGTTCTATTTATCAAGCTAAATTTTTAAAATATTTGCAAAATAGAAATTTAAAAAATACAAAAAAAAGAACTGTTTATGTGTTTTTAGGTGATGGAGAAATGGATGAACCAGAATCTAAAGGAATTATTAATATTGCTGCTCGTGAAAAATTAGATAATTTAATTTTTATTATTAATTGTAATTTACAAAGATTAGATGGACCAGTAATAGGAAATGGAAAAATTATTAATGAATTGGAAAGTTTTTTTAATGGAGCTGGATGGAAAACTATCAAAGTTATTTGGGGAAATAAATGGGATATTTTATTAAAAAAAGATAAAACAGGAAAATTAATTCAATTAATGAATGAAACATTAGATGGGGATTATCAAACTTTTAAATCACAAAATGGAAATTATATTAGAAAAAATTTTTTTGGAAAATATAAAGAAACATTAGAATTAGTAAAAGATATGACTGATAATGAAATATGGAATTTAAATAGAGGAGGACATGATTTTAAAAAAATTTATTCTGCTTTAAATAAAGCTAAAAATATTAAAGGAAAACCTGTAGTAATATTTTTTCATACAATTAAAGGATATGGTTTAGGAAATAATATTGAAGGAAATAATATTGCACATCAGGTCAAAACAATTGATTTAGAAGATATAAAAAATATTCGAAATAAATTAAAAATACCAATATTAGATAAAGATTTAAAAAATTTACCATATATATCTTTTAAAAAAAATTCAGATGAATATAATTATTTACATAATAAAAGGAAAAAATTAGGAGGATATGTTCCACAAAGAATACAAAATTTTTCTGAAAATTTTTTTATTCCTGATTTAAATGATTTTAAATCTCTTTTAATACAACAAAAAAAAAAAATATCAACTACAATAGCTTTCGTTAGAATTTTATATATATTATTAAATAATGAAAAAATTAATAATAGAATTGTTCCAATTATTGCAGATGAAGCTCGAACTTTTGGAATGGAAGGGTTGTTTCGTAAAATTGGTATATATAATTTTAATGGTCAAAATTATACTCCTCAAGATAGAAAAATATTATCTTATTATAAAGAAGAAAAAAATGGACAAATATTACAAGAAGGTATTAATGAATTAGGAGCTGCAGCATCTTGGTTAGCTGCTTCTACTTCTTATAGTACGAATAATTTTCCTATGATTGCATTTTATATTTATTATTCTATGTTTGGATTTCAAAGAATTGGAGATTTATTTTGGGCTGCAGGAGATCAACAAGCTCGTGGTTTTTTAATAGGAGGAACATCAGGAAGAACTACTTTAAATGGAGAAGGTTTACAACATGAAGATGGGCATAGTCATATACATTCTTTAACAATTCCAAATTGTATATCTTATGATCCTGCATATGCTTATGAATTAGCAGTAATTATTCAAAATGGAATAAAAAGAATGTATGGAAAAAAACAAGAAAATATTTATTATTATATTACTACTACAAATGAAAATTATTCTATGCCTGAGTTTAAAGAAGAAACAAAACATGGAATTTGTCAAGGAATATATAAATTAGAAAGTTTTTCTGGAACAAAATTATCTGTTCAATTATTAGGTTCTGGTTCTATATTAAGAATTGTAAGAAAAGCAGCATTAATTTTATTTAAAAACTATAATATTGGTTCAGATGTATATAGTGTGACTTCTTTTACTGAATTAGCAAGAAACGGTCAAGATTGTGATAGATGGAATTTATTAAATCCTTCTAAAAAACCTAAAATTCCGTATATATCATTAGTTATGAATTCAAATCCAGTTATTGCTTCTACAGATTATATGAAATTATATGCAGAACAAGTAAGAAAATATATTCCTTCTTCTTCATATAAAGTATTAGGAACAGATGGTTATGGTCGTTCAGATAGTAGAAAAAATCTTAGAAGTTATTTTGAAATAGATGAATATTATATAGTTATAGCTGCTTTAGGAGAATTAGCAAAGTGCGGAAAAATAAATGTTCAATTAGTTTTAAATGCTATAAAAAAATTTAATATTAAAATAGATAAAGTTAATCCGCGTGTATCATAGAGGTATATATTAAATTATGAGTATTATAATTAAAGTACCAGATATTGGAGTTGATCAAGCAGAAGTAATTGAAGTTTTAGTAAAACCTATGGAAAAGGTAGATTTTGAACAAGGATTAATTGTAGTTGAGGGTCAAAAAGCTTCAATTGAAATACCATGCCCTAAAATAGGAATAGTAAAAGATATTTATGTTAAAGTAGGAGATCATGTGAAAATTAATTCTTCTATTTTAACTTTAGATCCTATTCAATCTGATTTAAAAAAAAAATTAAAAAAACAATCTATTAAATTGAAAAATAAAAAAATTGATTCTTCTAATTTATTTGTAAATAATATAAAAAAAAAAAAACAAAATAAAAAATCTATTTTAGTTCATTCATCTCCTTCTATTAAAAGATTATGTAGAAAATTAAAAATTTCTATTGAAGAAGTTAAAGGTACTGGTAGAAAAAATAGAATTTTAAAAGAAGATGTAATAAATTATGTCGAATCTATACAAAATAATAAAATAAAAAAAAATAAAAATAATTTTAAAAATAATATAAATTTTAAAGAAACAATTTTTTTAAGTAAAATTCAAAATATTTCATCTAAAATTTTTTCTAAAAATTGGATTGAAATTCCTCATGTTACTCAATTTTCAAAACTTGATATTACTAAATTAGAAAATTTTAGAAAAAAAATAAATATAAATTATAAAAAATTAGGTATACAATTTACTTTATTAACTTTTATTATAAAAGCTATTTCAATAAATTTATTAAAATTTAAAAAATTTAATAGTATATTACATGATAAAAAAGATAGAATTATTATAAAAAAAGATATTAATATTGGAGTAGCTGTAAATACTATAGATGGAGTATTGGTTCCAGTTATAAAAAATGTAAATAAAAAAACAATAAAAAAAATATCTAAAGAATTATTATATTTATCTAATAAATCTAGAAATAATGAATTGCAATTGAATGATATGAATCAAGGTAGTTTTACTATATCAAATTTAGGAAATTGTAATGTTGGACAATTTACTCCGATTATAAATTTTCCAGAAGTAGCAATTTTAGGAATTTCTAGAGCAACAATAGAGCCGGTTTGGAGAAATAATAATTTTGTTCCTAGATTGTTATTGCCTTTATCTTTATCTTATGATCATAGAGTTATTAATGGTGTAGATGGCGCTCTTTTTATAGAAAATTTAGATAAAAATTTAAAAAATTTTTATAAATTATTATTTTAATAAAAATATTATAGTTATTAAAAGAATTTAATTTATAATTTTTAACTTTTGGAAAAAATTAAAATGAATAAAGTCATTAAAACAGATTTAGTTGTCATTGGTGGAGGTCCAGCTGGGTATTCTGCTGCATTTAGAGCTTCGGATCTTGGAATTCAAACTATTTTAATAGAAAAATATTCAGTTTTAGGTGGAGTTTGTTTAAATGTTGGATGCATTCCATCAAAAGCTCTTTTACATTTTGCAAAAGTTTTAGAAGAATATAAAGAGTTTTTTAAATTAAATATTGTAAATAATAAACCAGAATTTAATTTTAAAAAAATTCAATCTTGGAAAAATAATTTAATTCATCAAATGAATGATGGACTTAAAGTTTTATCTAAATACAGAAATATTAAAATATTAAAAGGAATTGCTTCTTTTATAAATAAAAATAAAATTTTAATAAAAAATAAACAAGAAATTAAAGAAATATATTTTAAAAATATAATTATTGCAACAGGATCTAGTGCTATAAAATTACCTTATATAAAATCTAGAGATAAAAGAATATGGAATTCTACAGATGCAGTAAATATTCCTTGTATTCCAAAAAAAATGTTAATTATTGGAGCAGGAGTTATTGGTTTAGAAATGGCAACAGTATATAGTTCTTTAGGATCTAAAGTAGATGTAATAGAAAATTCAAATACTATATTTTCTTCTGCAGATGATGATGTAAGTTTATTTTTTATTAAATCTATAAAAAATAGATTTAATTTAATGTTAAATTCTAAAATTGACAGTATGAATTTTTCAAAAAAAAATATTTCTGTTAAAATAAAAAGAAAACAAATAATAGAAGAAAAACAATATGATGTTATTCTTGTTTCTATAGGGAGATTTCCTAATATAGATTTATTAAATTTATATAATGCTGGAGTAAATCAAGATAATAAAAAATTTATTATTGTAAACAATCAATGTCAAACAAATGTTCCTGGAATTTTTGCAATAGGTGATGTGACAGGTAATCCAATGTTAGCTCATAAAGGAATTTATCAAGCTCATATTGCAGCTGAAGTTATTTCTGGAAAAAATCATTATTTTGATACAAATATCATTCCAAATATTTGTTATACAGATCCTGAAGTTTCTTGGGTTGGATTAACTGAAAAAGAAGCAATTAAACAAAATTTAAAATTTAAAAGTTCAACTTTTCCATGGAAAGCTTCTGGAAGAGCATGTGTATCAAATTCATCTAATGGAATAACTAAATTAATTTTTAATAAAATAAATAATAAAATTATTGGAGGAGCAATTGTTGGTAGAACAGCTGGAGAATTATTAGGAGAAATTACTTTAGCTATAGAAATGGGGTGTGATATTTCAGATATTTCTTTAACTATGCATGCTCATCCAACTTTATATGAATCTATTCAATCTTCTTCAAAAATGGCAGAAGGAACTATGACTGATTTATTAAATATAAAATAACTTGATATTATTTTATTTTCAAATTTTTTATATTATTTTTTTTTGTTGTTTTTTTTTTTTTTTTTTTTTTTTTTTGATGTTATGAATGATAAATATTTTTACATAACATCAAAATTATGTTAATTTTATAATATAATTTATTTGTTTAAAATTTTTTTATAAAAAATTTATTAATTTATATATTAAATTTGAATACTTTTTTATTACATAATTATTATTTTTTTATATATGAGAATTATCATTTTAAAAATAAAAAATAGTTTGTATAATTAAAAATGGAGTTTTGAATATAACATGTTTGAGTTATCTTTATAAGATTCCATATCTACTGATATTGATTTAGTAAAAAATTTTAAAAATTTTTTAACTTTTTTATTATTAATTAAATTCTCAATCTCCATTTAGAGATACACTAGTTTTAAATTTTATGTTATTTTTTTTTAAAAAATTTTTTATTTTTTAAAAAAAAATTTAAGTTTACGTTAAATTTTTTAGAAAACTTTTGATTTAATCAATAGAATTATTAAATTAAGTTATATCAACAATCATGATAATAAAGTTTATTAAAGACGATATAATCTCCAATTTTGAAATTTTTTGTTAAACTTCCAGCTTGTTTTAATATTAATTAATAAGATTTAGTTTATATTTTTTTAATAATAATAAAAATTTAATTTTAGAAGATATTTTACTTATTTCTAATTTTTATAAAATATTTTTTATAAATAGATTTAATATATTTTTTTTAATAAAATTATTTTTTTAGATAAAATTATAATTTTTAATGAAGAAACAATTATTATTTTTATTTTTTTTAAACATATTTTTAAATATTAAAAGAAGTTCCGCAACTACAAGTTGATTTGGCATTTGGATTGTTTATAATAAATTTTGATCCATTTAAATTTTCAATATAATCTATTTCTCCTCCAATTAAATACTGAATGCTTATTGGATCAATTATTATAAATATATTAGATTTTTTTATGATAATATCATCTAAGTTTATTTTTTTTTCAAACTTAAATCCATATTCAAATCCACTACATCCTCCTCCTGTAACATATATTCTAAATTTAATATTTTTTTTTTTTTTCATTAATTTTTCAATATAATAAATAGCTGAATTAGTTAGTTTTAGTTTATAATAATTTTTTTTTTTCATTATTATTCTCTATAATTTTTATATTAAAAATTTTTTATATTTTTTTTTTAAATTTTTTTAAATAATATATAAAATATATAAAAATAATTATTAATTTAAAAAAATATTTTTTTTAATTAAAATATTTTATAATTTGTGTTATATTTAAAATTATTAATAATAAAAAAATAATTTATAAAATTTTATTTTTTTCTTAAAAATGTAGGAATATCTAAATAAGATTTATTAGAAGTTGAATATTTTTTTTTATTTTTTATATTTTTATTATTTATTTTTTTAGATATTTCTAAAGAATTTAATTTCTTATAGCGATAATCATTTAATCTATCATTAGTAGAGTTATTATTTTTTTTATGCATTTCTAATTGTTTTTCTAATCCTATTCCTGTTGCAACTACTGTAACTCTTAATTCATCATTCATTTCTGGATCTAAAGATGTTCCAATAACTACTGTAGCATTATCTGATGAAAAAGCTCTTATTGTATTTCCAACTATTTCAAATTCATCTAATCTTAAATTCATTCCAGCTGTAATATTTACTAATACACCTTGAGCTCCTGATAAATCAACATCTTCTAATAAAGGACTAGATATTGCGATTTCTGCAGCTTCTTCAGATCTATTTTCTCCAGAAGAAATCCCAGTTCCCATCATTGAATATCCCATTTCTGACATTACTGTTCTTACATCAGCAAAATCAACATTCATTAAACCAGGTCTTGTAATTAATTCTGCAATTCCTTGAACCGCTCCTTTTAGAACATTATTTGCTGCACTAAATGCATCTAATAAAGAAATTCCTCTATTTAATACTTTTAATAATTTATCATTTGGAATAATTATTAATGAATCAACATATTTAGATAATTCTAAAATTCCTTGATCTGCACACAGCATTCTTTTTTTTCCTTCAAAGTGAAACGGTTTAGTTACTACAGCAACAGTTAATATTCCTAACGATTTTGCAACTTCTGCAATAACTGGAGCTGCTCCTGTTCCTGTTCCTCCACCCATTCCAGCTGCTATAAATATCATATCAGCTCCTTCTAAAGCTGTTTTAAGTATTTCTTTATCTTCTTCTGCAGATGTTTTTCCAATTTCAGGATTTGCTCCAGCTCCTAGTCCTTTAGTAATGTTTATTCCAATTTGTATAATTTGTTCAACTTCAATTTTTCTTAATGCTTGAGCGTCTGTATTAATTGCAAAAAATTCTACTCCTTCTATTTTTTCTTTTACCATATATTCTACAGCGTTTCCACCACCACCACCTACTCCAATAACTTTAATTACTGCATCACTTCCAACTTCAACTGATTCAAACATAAGAATTACCTCTAATTTTTATTGATTTATAAAAATAAATTTTTTAATTTATATAACCAAGTATTTTTTTTATTTAAAAAATTATTTATTTTTTTTTTTTTATGATAATGCAATAATCCAATTACAGTAGAATATTCTGGCATTTTAACGTGATTAATTAATCCTGTAATATTTTTTGTATAACCTATACGTACAGGTAATTGAAATATTTTTTCTGCACAATTAATTAAAAATTTTGTTTTTGAAACACCTCCTGTTAAAACAATTCCACTATTTATATGATATTTATAACCTTTTTTTTTAAATTTTTTTTGTAAATTTAAAATTTTATTATTAATTAATTCAAACAATTCTATACATCTTAATTCAATTACTTTTGTTAATTTTTCTTGATTTAGTATTTGTGTTTCATTACTATTTGATGTAGTAACTTTAATATTATTTATATTTTCTTGGAGAAATTTTGAAGCACATCCATATTTTATTTTTAATTTTTCAGCATCAGATATTGAAGAAGAAAAAGCATAAGAGATATCTTGAGTAATTGAATTTCCAGAATATGGAATAACCTTAGTATATTGTAAAGAACCATCAATATATATTAATATATCCATTGTTCCTCCTCCCATGTCTATCATACATACACCTAATTTTTTTTCTTCATTTGTTAAAATTGCTTTACTTGATGCTAATCCTGAAAAAATAATTTTATTAATTGTTAATTTACATTTTTCTACTGCTTTAATAATGTTTTTTTCTATGTTATAATTAGAAGTAATTAAATGAACATTGGATTTCATACGTATTCCTGATAATCCTAATGGATTTTTTATTCCTTTATTATTATCTACCATATATTCTTGAGGAATAACATGTAAAATATGATATTCATTATTAATTTTAACAGATTTTGCTATATTTAGTACTTTTTTAATGTCATATTTTTGAACTTCTCCTTTTTTTATTTTGACCATTCCTTTTTCATTTATATAATTAATGTATTTATTTGAAAATGATAAATTTATTGAATATATTTTTTTTTTAGACATTTCTTCTGCTTGTCTAATTGATTTTTTAATACATTTTATTATGGATTTTAAATTATTAATATTTCCTATATTAATTCCTTTAGATGGATAATTTCCTAATCCAATAATATTAATTTCTTTATTTGGTAAAATTTCTCCTATTAAAGATGCAACTTTCGTAGTTCCAATATCTAATCCTACTACTAGTTCTTTATTTTGTGATTTTATCATCATTTTTAAACTCTTTATAAATAAAAATTATTATTTTAAACGATTATCTAAAATTATTTTTTATAATTTTATATTTTGTTATATAAAAAAATAAAAAAAAAACAGAATTTTTTATTGTATTTGTTTTTTTTTTTAAATTTTAAAAAATATTATTTTTTTAATTTAGCTATTCGAAGAATAGCACTTCTTGATCTGGAGTTATATAAAATTTCTTTTTTTGAAGGAAATATTTTTTTATATATTTTTAATATATTTTTTTTTATATTTATTTTGATTAATTCCTTTTCTGTTAATGGAATAGAAATAGGTAAATTAGGTATTTTTCGACTATTTTTAAACATAAATTGTTTAATAATTCTATCTTCTAAAGAATGAAAACTAATTATACATAATTTTCCATTAGGAGCTAAAATATTTGTAATATTATTTAAAAAATTTTTTAATTCATTTAATTCGTTATTTAGATAAATTCTAATAGCTTGAAAACTTCTTCTTGAAGAATTTTTTTTTTGATATGGTGTTGAATGTAATATAATTTTTGAAAGTTGATATGTATTTATTATTGGATTTTTTTTATTATTTTTTACAATATTATATGCAATTTGTTTTGCGTATTTTTCTTCTCCATATTTTTTTAAAATATAAGAAATTTTTTTTTGATTAGAATTCATTAACCATTGAGATGCTGAAATTCCTTCTTTTTGATTCATTCGCATATCTAATGGACCATTTTTTTTAAAAGAAAATCCTCTTTTTTTATTATTTAATTGTATAGAAGACATTCCTAAATCTACTATTATTCCATTTATTTTTTTTAAAATTTTAAATTTTTTACAATATTTAAAAATATTTGAAAATAATCCTTGAATAATATGAAATCTAGAATCTTTTATATTGTTTGCTATTTTTATTGATTCAGGATCTCGATCAATGGCATATAAATTTCCATTTTTTCCAATTTTTTTTAAAATTTCTTTACTATGACCACCTGAACCAAATGTTGCATCAATATAAATTCCATTTTTTTTGATATTTAAGGATTTAATAGATTCTTTTAATAATACTGGAATATGCATATTTTTTTTATAATATTTTATTTTTTTTTAATTATGTTTAAATTTTTTAATTCTAGAAATTGCAATTAAACCTGATCTAGATATTTTAATTATATTTCCAATTGTTTGAATTATTTTTAATAATTTTTGTATTTTACTTTTTTTATTTACTATTTGTAATATATATTTTTTTTTATAAATAGAAACTATTTTTATTTTAAATTTTTTTATTAATATCTTTATTTTTTCTATATTTTTTTTTTTAATTTTTATTTTTATTAAAAGTATTTCTCTTTCTATATATTTTTTTTTATTTAGAATAGTAATTTTTAAAACATCAATTAATTTATATAATTGTTTAATTATTTGTGGAATAAATTTTTTTTTTCCTAAGACTTGAATATTCATATAAGATAATGTTTTATCTTTTTTTTGTTTAGATATAGAAATATTTTTAATTTGATATCCAGTTTTAAAAAATATATTTATTATTCTAGATAAAACATCTGATTGATTTTCTAATAAGATTAATAAATTTTTTTTAATCATTTATTTTCCTGTTATTTTTTTTTAAGTTTCATATCTTTCATTGATCCTCCTTTAATTTGCATTGGATAAACATGTTCTGATTTATCAATTTTTATATCTACAAAAACAAGTTTATTTTTAGAAAGATATTTAAGAGATTTTTTTAATTTTTTTTTTAATTCATTATTTTTTGAAATTGATATTCCAATATGTCCATATGATTGAACAAGTTTTATAAAGTTTGGTAAAGATTTCATATATGATTGTGAATATCTTCCAGAATATATAATATCTTGCCATTGTTTTACCATTCCTAAAGAACTATTATTTAAATTTAATATTAAAATAGGTAAATTATATTGCATTGCAGTAGATAATTCTTGAATATTCATTTGTATACTTCCATCTCCTGTGATGCAAATAACATTTTTTTTTGGAAACGCTAACTTTACTCCTAAAGCAGCTGGGAATCCAAAACCCATTGTTCCTAAACCTCCTGAATTAATCCATTTTCTTGGTTTATCAAATAAATAATATAATGCTGAAAACATTTGATGTTGACCAACATCAGAAGTAATATAAAATTTTCCTTGTGTTAATTTATAAATAATTTTAATAACATTTTGTGGTTTAATATTTTTTTCATTATTTTTATTTTTAAAAATATTAATTTTATTCCATTGAATTATTTTATTCCACCATGGAATTAATTTTTTTTTATTAATTTTTTTATATTTTTTTAAAAGAGAATTAAATTTTTTTAATATTTTTTTTATATCACCTATTATTTCAATTTTTGCTTTAATTGTTTTTGAAATTGAAGATGGATCTATATCTACATGAATAATAGTTGAATTTGGACAATATTTTTTTATATTATTTGTTGTTCTATCATCAAATCTTACTCCTAATGCAAAAATAACATCTGAATAATGCATACTCATATTAGCAGAATATGTTCCATGCATGCCTAACATTCCAAGACTTTGTTTATGAGTTCCTGGAAATCCTCCTAAACCCATTAAAGAACTAGTAACTGGAGCATTTATTTTTTCTGAAAAATATTTTAATTCTTTTGAACTATTAGAATTTATAACTCCCCCACCAATATATATTACTGGTTTTTTTGAATTAATAATTATTTGAAAAGCTTTTTTTATTATAACTTTGTTTATTTTAATTTTTGTTTTATAAGAACGAATCTTAACATAATTAGGAGAATGATAAGGTCTTTTTTTTTCTGAAGATAAAATATTTTTTGGTAAATCTATTACTACAGGTCCTGGTCTTCCTGTAGAAGCAATAAAAAATGATTTTTTGATAATTAATGGAATATCTTCTATTTTTTTTACTAGAAAACTATGTTTAACTATTGGTCTAGAAATTCCTATCATATCGCATTCTTGAAAAGAATCATATCCAATAAGTTTTAAATCAACTTGACCAGAAATAATAATCATTGGGATTGAATCCATATAAGCTGTAGCAATTCCTGTAATAGAATTAGTTGCTCCTGGTCCTGATGTGACTAAAACTACACCAGTTTTTCCTGTAGATCTAGCATAACCATCAGCCATATGAGTTGCAGCTTGTTCATGTCGAACTAGTATATGTTTAATTTTATTTATTCTATTCAATGCATCATATATTTCTAAAACAGCCCCTCCTGGATATCCAAAAATATATTTTATTTTTTGATCAATTAATGATTTTACAACAATTTCAGCTCCAGAAAAAATTTTCATATGATTAGCTCTTATTATAGTATTTTAAAATATAATAATAAATTATAAAAAATTAAATAATTTTTATATAAATTTTATTTTTATTTTTTTTATTTTCATTTTTTCTTTCTTTTTTTTTTTTTTATAATTTTTTTATTATAAATCAATAAATTTAATAAAAATATATTAATATTTTAAAAAAAATAATTTTAAAGGTTTTTATTAAATTATATAATATATATTTATTATTTAATTTTAAAAAAAAAATAATTTTAATTAATTTATTTATAATTTTATTATAAAAAATGTTTATTAAAAATTTTTATATTTTTTATATATTTTAATAAAAAATATCAATATTTTTCATATTTATTATATTTATATTATTAATTTATATAAAAAATATTTATCTAAAAATATTATATATATAAAATTATTTTTTTATAAAATTTAAAAAAATATAATTTGTTTTATAAAAATTATATTTTTATCTATTTTTTAAAAATTTTTAATTTTTAAAAAAAATGAATTTAATTTTTTGAGACGTATTATGAAAAAAAAAATATCATTTATAAAATTTTTTATTTTAATTTGTATTTGTGTAACAAATATAATTTTTTCAAAATCTATTTTTTCTTCAGATAAAAAAAATAATATTAATAATATTAAAATTCAACAAAATTTATCTCCTATTATAAAAAAAATTTTACCTTCTGTAGTAAGGATCATTACAGATTTTGATAATTTATATCATGGATATTATTATGATGATTCTTTAAATCAAAAAAAAATTGATTATTTATCAAATTCTCAAAATAATATATTGAAATATGAAAGTAATTTTTATAAACAACCAATATTAAAAAAAATAATTAATGAAAAAATTTGTGAAGATGATTGTAATAGTAAATTAGGATCTGGAGTTATTATTGATTCTAAAAATTCTTATGTTCTTACAAATTATCATGTTATTAGTAATGCTTCTAAAATAGAAGTGATTTTAGATGATGGGAAAGAATATGAAGCTTATATGATTGGAAAGAATAAAAAAATTGATTTAGCTTTGTTAAAATTAATTGATGCCGAAAATTTACAATCAATAGAAATTGATAATTCTACTAATGTAAATATTGGAGATCCTGTTTTTGCAATTGGAAGTCCATATAATTTAAATAATTCAGTTACTTTAGGAATTGTTTCATCATTGAATAGAATTATTGATACAAATAATGTATTTGATAATTTTATTCAAACTGATGCTGCTATTAATCATGGGAATTCAGGTGGTCCTTTATTTAATTTAGAAGGTAAATTAATTGGAATTAATACATCTATGTTATCTAGTAATCCTGAATCAGGAAATATTGGTTTAGGTTTTTCTATTCCAAGTCGTATTATAGTAAGATTTATTAATGATATATTAAAATATGGAGATATTCATTTAAGTTCTTTAGGGATTTCAGCATCTAATTTATCTAAAGATATGATATTTCAATTAGCATTACCTTTAGATAAAGAAGCAATAATTGTAAATAAAATTTATAAAAATTCTTCTGCTGAAGAAGCAGGTTTAAAAATTGGAGATATTATTACTTCTTTAAATTCAAAAGATGTTACTGATTCTATTTTGTTTAAAAGAGAATTAGTAAATTTTTTACCTAATGATTCTATTTTTTTAAAAGTTTTTAGAAACAATAGATATTATAATATATCAGCAAAATTACATGATTATAAAAGAAATATTTTATATGCAGGAAAATTTCATTATAAATTACAGGGAGCTTTAATATCAGAATATGATAAAGAAAAATTATCTAATGATATGAAGAACCATAAAATAAAAAAATTTGTTTTACCATCTGTAAATGGAATTATTATAAATAAATTTTTAGATAAGAGTTTTTCAAAAAGATCTGGTTTACTTGAAAATGATATTATCACATCAGTAAATATGACACCAGTTAAAGATATTCAAACATTTAAAGATGCTTTGTTAATTAATGAAGATATTATAATTTTAGAAATTATGAGGAATAATAAATTAATTTTTAAAATTATTTCTTAAATTGTTATATAAAATATGTTATTCTCCGCCCTTAATTTTTTTTTTTGGGCGGTTTAAAGAAAAATGTTTAAGTTTGATTTTTAAAATATAAATTAAAATAATATAAAAAATATTTATTTAATTTGACCTCTTAATAAATTATTTATTTCAACTTTAGTTAATGTTTTTGAATCAACTTTTTTAACTATAATAGCACTATATAAGCTATATTTTTTATTTTTAGATAAAATATTTCCAGATACTACAACTGAATTTTTTGGAACTCTTCCGAAGTAAATTTTATCTTCTGTTCTATCATAAATTTTAGTACTTTGTCCAATAAATACACCCATTGATATTACTGATCCATGTTCTATTATTACTCCTTCAACAATTTCAGATCTTGCTCCAATAAAACAATTATCTTCAATAATAGTTGGATTATTTTGTAACGGTTCTAATACTCCACCAATTCCAACCCCTCCGGATATATGTACATTGTTTCCTATTTGAGCACAAGATCCTATAGTAGACCATGTATCAATCATTGTATTTTTTCCAATATATGCTCCGATATTAATAAAACAAGGCATTAAAACAGTATTTTTTTCAATAAATGAACCGTATCTTACGATTGCTGAAGGAACTATTCTAACTTTATCTCTTTTAAATTCTTTTGTTGTATAATTTTTATATTTTAATTTAATTTTATCGTAATAATTTGTAATTTTTCCATTAAATATTTTGTTTTTTTTTAAATATAAAAATAATAAAATAGCTTGTTTAATCCATTGATGAGTAATCCATATATTATTTATTTTTTCTGAAACTCTTAATTTTCCTAAATTAATCATATGTATAACAGAGTAAATAGCATTAATTATTTTTTCATTTTTTTTTTTAAATAAGTTTTTTTCTTTTTGTTTATACGTTTTTTTTATAATATTTTTTAAATTTTCCATATAATATTTCCTAAAATAAATCTATATTTTTAATAAATTTTTTGGTTTAAAAAAATTAAACAATTTTTTCATTTTTTCTTAATGTTAATACTTCATATCCATTTTTTGTTATTAAAATAGTATGTTCATATTGTGCTGATAAACTCTTATCACGTGTTCTAATTGTCCATAAATCTTTATCACATATAATATGTCTTTTCCCTTCATTAATCATTGGCTCTATTGTAAATATCATATTTTCTTTTAAAATAATTTCTTGATTTGGTGAATCATAATGTAATATATATGGTTCTTCATGAAAACTTTTACCAATTCCATGCCCACAATATTCTTTTACTATAGAAAAATTATTTTTATATGCTATATTTTGAATAGTTTGTCCAATTTTTCTTAATTTAATTCCTGGTTTAATTATTTTTATTGATTCATATAAACTTTTTAAAGTAATTTTACATAGTTTTTTTGCTATTTTTGAGCATTTTCCTATTAAAAACATTTGAGATGAGTCACCAAAATATCCATCTTTTTTTAATGAAATATCAATATTTAATATATCTCCATTTTTTAAAATTATGTTTTTATTAGGTATTCCATGACAAACTACATCATTTACAGAGATACATATAGATTTTGGGTATTTTTTATATCCTAAGCATGCTGAAGTAACTTTTAATTTGTTATAAATATAATCATGACATATATTATTTATTTCTTCTGTACTTATTCCTATATCAATTTTTTTTTTTATCATGGTAAGAACTTTAGAAGTTAATTTTCCAACTTCTTTCATTTTTTTTATATCAAAATTATTTTTAATAATAATCACTCTATTAAACCTTATATTTTTAATTCAAAAGAAATAAAATATTTTATTAAAATTTTATATTTTTTATATTTTTTTTAAATATATAAATATAATACATTTTTTATTAATTTTTTGTTAATATTTATATTTTTTAATATTTATTTAATATAAATTTACATTAAATTATATATAATATATATAATAAAAAAAAATCATTATTTTTTTTAATTTTTTATAATTTTTTCTTTAAAATTTAAAGGATGGATATGATAAATATTTCTATGAAAGATATGTTAAAAGCTGGTGTTCACTTTGGTCATCAAACTCGTTATTGGAATCCAAAGATGAAGCCATTTATATTTGGTTCTCAAAATAAAATTCATATTATTAATTTAGAAAAAACTCTTCCTATGTTTCAAACAGCATTAATAGAATTAAAAAAAATTCATTCTAAAAATGGAAAAATTTTATTTGTTGGAACTAAAAAATCAGCGAGCAGTTTAATTAAAAATTGTGCTATTCTTTGTAAACAATATTATGTAAATTATCGTTGGTTAGGTGGAATGTTAACAAATTGGAAAACTGTAAGACAATCTATACAGTATTTAAAAAATTTAGAAATTCAATCTAAAGATGGAACATTTAATAAATTAACAAAAAAAGAAGCTTTAATTAGAACACGAAAGTTATTAAAATTAGAAAATAGTTTAGGTGGAATTAAAGATATGGGAGGAATTCCTGATTGTTTATTTATAATTGATGCAGATTATGAAAATATTGCAATAAAAGAAGCACATAATTTAGGTATTCCAATATTTTCAATTGTAGATACAAATTCTAATCCAGATGGAATAAATTTTATTATTCCAGGAAATGATGATGCAATAAGATCTGTTAATTTTTATTTAAATAAAGTAATTTCAGTAATTCAAGAAAATTATACAAAAATAAAAAAAAATACATTCAAAAAAATAAAAAAATAATTAAATTATTTATTTAATATTTTTATATTATTTAGATTACAAATAATATCAAATTATTTTTTTTTTTATTTTTAAAAAAATTATTTTTTACATTATAGGAAAAAAATGAAAATTTCATCTAAGTTGGTAAAAGAATTAAGATCGATTACTGGTGTTGGTATATTAGATTGTAAAAAAGCTTTATTAAAAAAAAAAGGAGATATTAATTCTTCAATTGATTATTTAAGAAAACAAGGTATTTCAAAAGCATTAAATAAATTTTCTAGAAAAACATTACAAGGATCTATTTTTTCTGGTATAAAAAAAAATATTGGAGCATTATTAGAATTAAATTGTGAAACAGATTTTGTTTCTAAAGATAAATATTTTATTAATTTTGGTAATAAAATAATTCAAACAGCATTAAAAAAAAATATTAATAATTTGAATGATTTAAGAATTTTATTTGAATCAGAAAGAACAAATTTAGTTTCTATTATAGGAGAAAATATTAAAATTTCTAGATTTTCTGTGTTAATTGGAAATTTTATTAATTCATATATTCATAGATCAAGAATTGGAGTTCTTGTACAAAGTAATTCAAGTAATGATATTTTAACTAAAAATATTGCAATGCATATTGCAGCAAGTAAACCATTATATTTAAATCCAGAAAGTGTACCTAAAGATATTGTTTTACGTGAACAAAATATTCAATTATCTATGTCTACTCAAACAGGAAAATCTCATTCTATAGCAAAAAAAATAGTTTCTGGTAGAATGAAAAAATTTTTTAGTGAAATTACTTTATTAAAACAATTATTTATTTTAGATTCTAAAAAAACAGTAGAAAATTTTTTATTAGAAAATAAAATTGTTTTAAAAAATTTTTTACGATTTGAGATGGGGGAAGTTTAAAGATAGAATTTTTTAATAAAATAAATAATTTATATATAATAAATTATATTTTTATAAAATTTTTAAAATTATTTTTTAATAAAAATATAGAGGTTTTATAGGTTTTATATATGAATATATCTCGTAGTTCATTAAAATACTCTAGGGTAGTTTTAAAATTAAGTGGAGAATCATTAACAAAAGTTAATAATTTTTCTAATATTGATTCAAATGCTTTATTTTCTTTATCTAAAGAAATAAAACAAATAATTGATTTAAATGTAGAGTTGAGTATTGTAATTGGAGCAGGAAATTTATTTCGAGGAAGTCAATTACAAAAAATAGGAATAAATCGTGTAGCAGCTGATCATATAGGAATGCTTTCTACAATTATAAATGGATTAGTTATACACAACTCTCTGAGTAAAATGAACATTAAAACATCTTTAATGTCTGCTATTCCTGTAAATGGAATTTGTGAAATTTATGATTGGAATAAAGCTATAAATTTATTATCTAATAAAACAGTTGTAATTTTTTCTGCAGGTATTGGAAATCCATTTTTTACGACAGATTCAGCTGCATGTTTAAGAGCTATTGAAATTAAAGCTGATATTGTTTTAAAAGGGACTAAAGTAGATGGAGTTTATACTTCTGATCCAAAGAAAAATATTAATTCTGTATTATATTCTAAATTAAGTTATCAAGAAGTTTTGGAAAAAGAATTAAAAGTTATGGATTTATCTGCTTTTACTTTAGCTCGAGATTATAATATACCAATACGAGTTTTTAATATTAATAATTCTGGAGCATTAAAGAGAATCATTCAAGGATTTAATGAAGGAACATTAATTAATTAAAATTATTTAAAAATATTTTAATGAAGTTTTTATTATTTTAATAAATTTTAAAAAAATAAATTTAAATTTATATTAATTATAATTTTATAATAAAATTTAAAAAATTGAGTTAAACAAAAATGGAAAATATTAAAAAAGACACACGAATGAATATGGAAAAATGTATTAAAAATTTTTCTATATTAATTAATAAATTACGAACAGATCGTGCATCTCCTGATTTAATAAAAGATTTAAGTATTGAATATTATGGAAAAAAAATTTTACTACATAATATTTCTAATATTATTGTAGAAGATTCTAGAACATTACGAATTAATACTTTTGATAAAAATACTAATAAAGAAATAGAAAAAGCTATTATGAATTCTAATCTTGGTTTAAATCCAATTTCTGTTGGAGGTATAATTAGAGTTCCTATTCCTCCATTAACTGAAGAAAGAAGAAAAAATTTAATAAAAATTTTATATCAAAAATCTGAAAAAAGTAAAATATGTATTAGAATGGTAAGAAAAAATTCAAATAATATAATTAAAAATTTAATAAAAAATAAAAGTATAGGAAAAAATGAAGAAAAAAAATATATTAATGAAATTCAAATTTTAACTGATTTTTATATTAAAGAAATTGATAATTTAAAAAAAATAAAAGAAAAATCTTTATTTCATATTTAAAAAAATATTTTTTTATTTTTTAACATATATTATATTTTTATTTTAAATTAATATATTTAAATTAATAAATACATTATTTATTCATAAATAATGTATTTTAAAATATAAAAAAATATAAATATAAAAATCAATATAAATATAAAAATTTATATTTTTTTAATTTTTATATTGAATTAATTTAATATTTTTAATTTGTTTAGATTTATAAAAAATTTTATATAATTTATAATTATTATTTTCAAATATTTTTTATATATTTATATTTTATTTATATTTTTATCAATAAATTAATTTTATTAGTCAAGATGTTCTTTTATAGAGAATTTATAATAAAATGAAAATAAAAAATTTATTTTTAATATGTTTATTAATTTTTAGCATTAATGTAGGATACGCAAGTAATAGTTTTTTTTTTAAAGACATTGAATTTAATGGATTAAATAAAGTTTCTAAAGCAGAAGCTTTAAGTTATTTAACTTTTCATGAAAATGATTTTATTTCAATAAATGAAATAAAAAATAGTATAAAAAATTTAATTTTAAGTAAAAAATTTGAAGAAGTAAAGATTTGTAGATTAAAAACAAAAATTATTTTTAAAGTTAAAGAATATCCTTTTATATCTAAAATAAATATTTTTGGTAATGTTTCTTTAGATTTAAGTTATATTCAAAATATTTTAGATTCATGTGAAATTTCAGAAAATAATTTTTTAAATAAAAAAAAATTAATATCTTTAAAAGAAAAAATATTATATTACTATGTTAGTATTTTAAAAGATGGAACAATAGTTAATTTTAATATAATAAAAAAAAAAAATAATATAAAAAATTTAAATATAGAAATTTTAGAAGGAAATGATTTAAATATTAAAGAATTAAAAATTATAGGCAATAAAAAATTTTCTTCACAACAAATTATGTCTTATTTAAATTATTATAAAAAATATTCTTTTTTTAAAAAAATTATTAAATCTAAATATAATTATCAATATTTACAAGAAGATTTAAAAAATTTATATTATTTTTATAATAGTAAAGGATATATAAATTTTATTATTAAGAATACAAAATTAAATTATTCAAATGATAAAAAAAATGTTTCTATTATTATAGATGTGCATGAAGGACATCCATATTGTATTTCAGAAATTTCTATTGATGAAAATGATCCTTATATTTTTAAAAATTCAAAAATTTTATCTCAAATTAAATTAAATCAAATATATAATGTTGATGATGTAATTTCTTTAAAAAATAATATTATGGTAGAACTATTTAAAAATGGATACTTGTCTTCATCAGTTGAAATTAAACCATTAATTGATAAAGTTAATAAAAAAATTAAATTAATTTTTGATATTAATAAAAATAAACAATTTTATTTAAATAAAATTTTATTTTCTGGAAATAATTTAACAAAAAAAAAATATTTAATTAGAAAAATGCATCAAAAAGAACATTCTGTTATAAATAATGATTTTTTAACACAAGATTTAGAAGATTTAAAAGAAACTAATTTTTTTAGTGATATAAATTTAGAATTTCAACCAGTTTTTAATAAAAAGTTTAATGTTGTAAATTTAATTTATCATGTAAAAGAAAAAAAATCGAATGTTTTTAATTTTGGATTAGGTTATGATAATTTAAATAAATTAAATTTTAATTTGAGTTTTATAAAATATCATTTATTTAGAACAGGTAATTTATTATCTTTTTATTTTTCTAAATCATTTTATAAAAATTTATTTAAAATTTTTTATACTAATCCATATTTTTCAAATAAAAACTTTATTTTAACAGAAAATTTATTTGGAGATATTTTTGGAAAAGATTTAGATTTTTATAAAAATAATAAAGATATTTTTAAAATTCAATCTATAAAAAATATTTATTCTTCTATAAAAAATATGAAATTTTTAAATCATTCATATTTTAAAAATAATAAATTTAATTATGGTTTAGATATATCTCTTGGTGTTCCATTCTTAAATAATAATTTTTATAATTTATCTATAGGTTATGATCATTATGAATTTATAAAAAATTTAAAAAATTCTTCAACAAATAAAATAATTTTACAAAATAATTTATCAAATTTTTTAAATCAAGATAATTATTTATTTGTAATAAATAATTTTAATATTAATAATTCTATACATTTGAATACAATAAAAAATTATAATTTTTTTCCATTATCAGGAATAGATACAAATATTTCTTTAAAAATTTTTTTTCCAATTCAACAAAAAAATTATTTTAAATTTATTTTTGACACTAAACAATATTATCCAATTAAATATACAAATAATAATATTATTTTTCTTTTTCGTTCTTATTTTGGTTTTGAATGTTTTAAAGAAAACTCTTTATATTATAAAAATTATGATAATTTTCATGCAGAAAATGATTATACAATTAGAGGTTATTCGTATGATAGCATTGGATCAAAATTAATTTTAATAAATAAAGAAAATGATATAAACAATTTTAAAAATACAAATGAAATTAAAAAAAATAAAAATTATTTTATAAAAAATAATATTGGTGGAAATTTCATTTCTATTACAAATTTAGAATTAATTTCATCAATTCCATTTATTAAAAATGAATATTTAAAAAATTTTAAACTTTCTACTTTTTTAGATTTTGGAAGTATATGGATTAAAAATTTCTTTTTTAATACATCGCATTCGACATTTATGTATTTAAATCCAAATAAAATTTATTCTTCATATGGTTTCTCTTTAAAATGGAATTCTCCTTTTGGTTTATTTTCTTTATCTTATTCATTTCCTATAAATTCAAAAAATACAGATAATATCAAAAAATTTCAGATATTTTTTGGAAGATAACAATATATTTATTAAAAAAATATATTTTTATAATATTTTTTATTTTATTTATTTTTTAAATAAGATAAATTTTAAATATTTATTAAATTATTTAAATTAATTGGTAATTTTTTTTATGAAAATTTTAAAACAAATAAATTTTTTAAAATTTATTCCTCATAAATTTCCTTTTTTATTTATAGATCAAGTTACACATTTTAAAAAAAAATATTACTTATTTTCAAAATTTAAAGTAAAATCAAATAATATTTTTTTTTTAGGTCATTTTCCTAAAAATCCAATTTTTCCAGGAGTTTTGCTTTTAGAATCTATGATGCAATCTGCTGGAATTTTTTGTAAAATAAGTTATCCAAATATTTTTAAAAAAAAAATAAATTATTTAACATCAATAAAACATGCTAAATTTAGAAAATTAGTTTTTCCAAATGATATATTAAATATAAAAATTTTTTTTATTAATTTTCATAATAATTTTTTTAAATTTTCTGGTGTTATATTAATAGATAAAATTTTAGTATGTGAAGCTATAATTACTATTTATATCAAATAAATACTTAATATTAAATTTTAATATTATTTTTTTAATTTATTTTTATATAGGAAATTTTTATAAAATAATGTCTGATCCTTTATTTGTTCATCTTCGTGTTCATAGTGATTATTCTATATTAGATGGTTTATCTAAATTAGAAGAAATTATTAAAAAAACTTTTATTTTAAATCTTCCAGCTATTGGAATTACTGATTTTTCAAACTTATATGGAGTTATAAAATTTTATAAATTAGCTCACAAAAATGGAATTAAACCAATTATTGGAGCTGATTTTAATATTTTTTCTAATAAAATTAAAACTGAATTAACTATTTTAGCATATAATAATTTAGGTTATGAAAATTTAAAAATACTAATTTCTAAATCTTATAAAAGAAATTATATAATTTTAAAAAATGTTTTTATAAAAAAAAAGTGGTTAATTAAATATTCTAATGGTTTAATAGTTTTGTCTGGAGGAATTGACGGAGAAATTGGAGAATATATATTAAATAAAAAAAATTATTTATTAAATAAAACTTTGGATTTTTATCAAAAATATTTTAATGGATATTATTATTTAGAAATTTCTCGTCTTGGACGAATACATGAAGAGAAATATATTAATAAAATTTTAAAAATTTCTATGAAAAGAAACATTCCAGTTGTTGCAACAAATAATGTTCGATTTTTAAAAAAAAATGATTTTTCTTCTCATATGATTCGAGTAGCTATTCATCATGGAATTTCATTAAATCAAGCTAAAAAAAAATTTTATAAATATACGAAAAATCAATTTTTAAAAACTGAAAAAGAAATGATAAATTTATTTTTTGATATTCCTGAAGTATTAAAAAATTCAGTTGAAATTGCTAAAAGGTGTAATGTTTATATAAATTTTGGAAAATATTTTTTACCTAATTTTAATACTGGAATGATTAATGAAGAAAATTTTTTAAATAAAAAATCTTTTCAAGGATTAAAAAATAGATTTAAAAAAATAAATTTTAGCAAAGAAAATAATAAATTTTCTAAAAAAAATTATAAAAAAAGATTAAAAAATGAATTGAAAGTAATTAATAAAATGGGATTTCCTGGTTATTTTTTAGTGGTTATGGAGTTTATTAAATGGGCAAAAAAAAATAAAATTCCAGTTGGTCCAGGAAGAGGGTCTGGAGCTGGTTCATTAATTGCTTATGTTTTAAAAATTACAGAAATTGATCCAATTAAATTTGATTTATTGTTTGAACGTTTTTTAAATTTAGAAAGAATTTCTATGCCTGATTTTGATATTGATTTTTGTATGAATAAACGAGATTTAGTTATTAATCATGTTTCAAAAATTTATGGAAAAAGCTCTGTATCTCAAATTATTACTTTTGGAACTATGACTGCAAAAGCTGTAATACGTGATGTAGGTCGTGTTTTAGGTTATCCATATGGTTTTTTAAATAGAATATCAAAATTAATTCCTTTAGATCCTGGAATTTGTTTAAAAAATGCAATTTTAAATTCAAAAGAATTATCTTTATTATATAAATATGATGTTGATTTTAAAGATTTGATACATTCTACAAAAAAATTAGAAGGTGTAATTCGTAATGTTGGTAAACATGCTGGAGGTGTAGTAATTTCTCCAACGAAAATTACAGATTTTTGCCCAATATATTATGATTCTATTGAAAAGAAAAATCCTGTTACTCAATTTGATAAAAATGATATCGAAGAAATTGGTTTAGTAAAATTTGATTTTTTGGGTTTAAAAACTTTAACAATAATTGATTTTTCAATAAAAATGATTAATAAAAATTTTTATTTAAAAAATAAATCTAATAAATTAAATATTGAAAATATTGATTTAAATGATAAAAAAAGTTTTCATTTATTAAATAGTGGTAATACTACATCTATTTTTCAATTAGAATCAGATGGAATTAAAGATTTAATTTATAAATTAAAACCTGATTGTTTTGATGAAATTGTAGCTTTAGTGGCATTATTTAGACCAGGACCGTTACAATCAGGAATGGTTGAGAATTTTATTAATAGAAAACATAGAATTGAAAAAATTTATTATCCTGATAAAAAATGGGAGCATAAAATTTTAAAACCAATTTTAAAATCTACTTATGGAATTATTTTATATCAAGAACAAGTTATGAAAATAGCTCAAGTTTTTTCTAATTATACTTTAGGAGAAGCTGATTTATTAAGAAGAGCAATTAGTAAAAAAAATTCAAAAGATATGTCTAATCATCGTTTGAAATTTATATTAGGAGCAAAAAAAAATAATATAAGTAAAATTTTATCAAATAAAATATTTGATTTATTAGAGAAATTTGCTGGATATGGTTTTAATAAATCACATTCAGTAGCATATGCTTTGCTTTCATATCAAACACTTTGGTTAAAATCTCATTATCCATCTGAATTTATGGCATCAGCTATGACAATGGATATGAAATTTTCTAATAAAATTATGATTTTAATTGAAGAATCTTTAAAAATTAATTTAAAAATATTACCTCCTAATATAAATATTAGCAAAAATAAATTTTTTGTTGATTTAAAAAAAAATATAGTTTTTGGTTTAGGAGCTATTAAAGGTATTGGAGAAATTACTATAAAAAAAATTTTAATTGAAAGAAAAACGAATGGATTGTTTAAAGATTTATATGATTTATGCACTCGTGTTGGATATAAAGTTATTACAAAAAAAGTTTTAGAAAAATTAATATTTTCTGGATCTTGTGATTGTTTTAATAAAAATAGATTATTTTTATATAGTTCTATTTCAGATGTATTACAATCTTCTATTCAACAAATTAATATTAATTTATCTAAACAACAAGATTTTTTTAATCAAAATTTTTTATATCAAAAAGATTTAAAAAAAGATAAATTTTTAGTAAATAAAAATTGGTCATATAAATTTGAATTTGATTATGAAAGAAATATGTTAGGTTTAAATTTTTCTAATTCTTTATTTAATTATTATTTAAAAGAAATTAAAAATTATTGTAATATTACTTCATTAAAATATATAAATTTATTAAAAGATTATAAATTAATTAATGTTTTTGGAATAATATTAAGTATTAAAAAAATTTTAACAAGAAATAAAAAAAAAATGATTATAATTAAGTTATATAATAATAATAAAAAAATAGATATATTATTATTTGAAGAATTAGAAATAAAAAAAAAATCTATTTTAAAAATTAATAATATTATTTTAATTGCTGGTTTAGTTAAAAAAAATAATTTTAAAAAATTATCTTTAATAATTGCAAAAAAAATTTCTGATATATATTCAATAAGAAAAAAAAGACTTATTAAAATAAAAGTATTATTAAAAAAATCTTATATTTCTACTAAAATTTTAAAAAAAATAAAGAAATTTATTTTAAATTTTTTAGGCGGAAATACTTTATTAAAAATTTTTAAAAATGATAAAGAAAAATTTAAAAATAAAAATTTAATTATATGTTATAGGGTGTATCCTACAGATAATTTATTTTATTTTTTACAATCTCTTCATTTGTTTAAGAAAGTTAAAAATTTTTATAATTAAATAAATAATATTTTTTATTTTTTTTTTATTTTTTTTATAAAAACTTTTAAAATGTTTTTAATTTTAATATTTTTCTTTGATTGTGTTTTTCTATTTTGTAGTTCAACACATTTTTTTGATATATTTTTTTGACTAATAATAATTTTATATGGAAAACCAATTAAATCAGTTTCTGCAAACATTTTTCCAGGTTGTTCTGGAGTATCATAATAAAATGCTTCAATTTTATTTTTTTTAAATTGAGAATATATTTTTTCTGATATTTTTTTTACATTTGTATATTTTTTTATATTAATTGGAATAATTGAAACTTTGAATGGAGCGATTGAAATAGGCCAAATTATTCCATTTTTATCACAATTATTTTCAATAATTGCTCCAATTAATCTACTAATTCCAATTCCATAACATCCCATTTCAATTATTTTATTTTCTTTTTTTTTTGTTTTAATGAAAGCATTAAATATTTTTGAATATGTTGTATTTAATTGAAAAATATGACCAATTTCTATACTTTTGTTATATTTTTTCTTTCTTTTTTTTATTTTATTTTTTATTAATTTTGTATATTTTACATGAAATTCATGAGATATATTACCTCCAATAATTCCATTGTTTACTTTTTTTATTTTTATTTTTAAATTCATTATATTAAATATTTTTATATAAGATTTTAAAATTTTATTATAAGTGTTATTAAGAGATTTTTTATTTTTATGAAAAGAATAAGCATCTTTCATAATAAATTCTCGAGCTCTTAAAATTCCTTCTTTTGGTCTAATTTCATCTCTAAATTTTGTTTGTATTTGATATAATATTATAGGTAATTCTTTATAAGAATGTATTTTATTTTTAATGAAATTAGTTATTATTTCTTCATGAGTTGGAGATAATATCATTGTTTTATTGTTTCTATCTTTTATCTTAAACAATTCTTTTCCATATAATTTTATTCTATTGCTTTTTTTCCATAATTTTTTAGATTGTAAAATTGGCATACATATTTCTAATGAATTATTTTTATTCATTTCTTTTCTTATTATTTTTTTTATATTTTTTAATACTCTCATTCCTGTTGGTAACCATGTATATATTCCACATGAAGATTTTTCAATCATTCCAGATCTAATCATTAATTGATGACTTATTTTTTTTATATTGTTTGATATTTCTTTTTTTGTGTATAGATTATATTTTTTTTTTCTCATATTTTGTTATATTAAATAAAATAATTTAATTTAAAAGGATTGAATATATATTTAATTATATTTTTTAATTAATTTTTTTATAAAATTTATATTTTTAAAATATTTTTAAATATTTAATAATATTTATTATATAATATTTTTTTATTTGATTTAATTTATTTTAGGAATAAACAAAAGTATGTCAAATAATGAAGAACAAAACAAATTTCCAACAGAAAATAAATTAAAAAAAGCAAAAAAAGATGGATTTTATACTTATTCTAGGGAATTAAATTCGTTTTTTTTACTTTTATTTTTTTTTATAATAATTTTTATTTTTAAAAAAAATATTATTAATAATATAATACATATTTTTATAATAAATTTTTCTTTTGATCATGAAATTACAAATGAAAACTATTTATTTATTACAAAAAAAATGTTTGATTCAATTAAAAATTTATTTATTTTTTCTTTGTATATTTTATCATTTTTAACTTTAATAAATTTTTTTTCACCAATGTGTTCTAGTAACTTTTCTTTTAATATTAAAATGATAAAAATTAATTTTGAAAATTTAAATTTTTTAAATAATATAAAAAAAAATTTTTCATATTATATTTTTATTGATTTATTTAAAATTATATTTAAAATTGTTTTTAATATTATTTTAATTGGATATTTTTTTTATTTATTTTTTTTTAAAAATAATAATTTTTTTTATAAATCTTTAGATATTTGTTTATTTAAAAGTTTAAATTTATTTTTTATATATTATTTAATTTCTTTAATAAGTTTTGTTCCATCTGTAATATTTGATATTTTTTTTGGTAATTATTTATATTATAAAAAATTAAAAATGAATGATCAAGAATTAAAAGATGATATTAAACGTTCTGAAGGTAATCCTTTAATAAAAAGTAAAATTAGAGAAAAATTACGTTCGATTTTGAAAGATAATTCTACTACTGAATTATTAAAATCTGATGTAGTAATCTTTAATTATAAAGGTTATGCTGTATCTTTAAAATATGATCATTATAATATGGTGAAACCTAAAATTATTTCTAAAGGTTTAGGAATATATTCTTTTAAAATTTTAAAATTATCAAAAAAATATAATATACCAATTTTTGAATCTCCAAAATTAGCTAAAAATTTATATAAATTTAGTCAAGTTGGACAAGATGTTCCTAGTTCATTTTATTTAGTTATTGCTGAAGTATTTGTTTGGGTTTGGAAATTAAAAAAATGGAAAAAAAAAGGAGGTATATATCCTCAACCACCACAAGATTTATCTATTCCATTAAATTTAAATGTTTCGGGAAATAATAAAAAATGATAAAATTTTTTTCTTTAAAAAATTTTTTAAAAAAAATAAATAAAATAAATTTTCAAGAAATATCAGGTCCAATATTAATTACAATAATTTTATCTATGATGATATTACCATTAAAACCAATTTTTTTAGATATATTTTTTACTTTTAATATATTTATTTCAATTGTTGTTTTATTAGTATCATTAGATACTAAAAGCATTTTAGATTTTACTGCTTTTCCAACCATTTTGTTATTTACAACATTATTTAGATTATCTTTAAATATAGCTTCTGCAAGAGTTATTTTATTATTTGGTCATTTAGGTCAATTTTCTGCTGGTCATGTTATAGAATCATTTGGTCATTTTTTAGTTGGGAACAACTTTTCTATTGGAATTATAATTTTTTTAATTTTAGTTATTATAAATTTTATTGTGATTACAAAAGGAGCTGGTAGAATAGCAGAAGTAGGAGCTAGATTCATTTTAGATGGAATGCCTGGAAAACAAATGTCTATTGATTCAGATTTAAACGCTGGATTAATAAATGAAAATGAAGCAAAAAATAGAAGAAAAAATATTTCTCAAGAAGCAGATTTTTATGGATCAATGGATGGAGCTAGTAAATTTATTAGAGGTGATGCTATTGCTGGAATTTTAATTATGTTGATTAATATAATTGGTGGTTTGTTTATTGGATTATTTCAACATAAAATGAGTATATTAAAAGCAATTAAAATATATACTTTGCTTACTATAGGAGATGGTCTTGTAGCTCAAATTCCTGCTTTAGTTATTTCTACAGCAGTTGCTGTAATGGTTACTCGAGTTGAAAATAATAAAAATGTTAGTGAACAAATTTTTAATCAATTATTTTATAATTTTAATATAATTTTTTTAAGTGGTATTATTTTAGGAATTTTTGGTTTAATACCTGGAATGCCGCATTTAATTTTTTTATTTTTTTCTATATTTTTATTGTTTTCTAAATTTTTATATAAAAATTTTATATTTTTTTTAAAAAATAAAAAAAAAAATTTTATTATAAAAAATAAATTTGATCTTTCTTTAAAAGATATTCCGTTAGAAGATTGTTTATCTATTACTTTAGGAAGTAATTTAATTGAATTAATGAATAATAAAAAAACTAATAATTTGTTTAATAAAATTTTTTATATAAGAAAAAAATATATGAATGAATTTGGTTTTTTATCTCCCAAAGTAAATATTAAAAGTGATTTAAATTTATTACCATATAATTATAAAATTTTTGTTAAAGGAGTAGAAAGTGGAGGAGGAAAAGTTTTTTTAAATAAATATATGGCAATTAGTTCTAAAATTTCAAATGAAAAATTATCTGGAAAAGAAACAATTGATCCTATTTTTGGTTTATCTGCTTTTTGGATAAAAAAAAAATTTATAGATATTGCCAAAAATAAAAAATATACAGTAATTGATTCTAGTACAGTGATTGCTACTCATTTTGATCATTTACTTTCTTTAAATATGAGTGAATTATTTGGTCGTCAAGAAATGCAAGATTTATTAAATAAAGTTAATTCCGAAATTCCTAAATTAACTGAAAATCTTATTCCAAATACGTTTTCTTTAACTACTATTAAACAGGTATTTCAAAATCTTTTATTAGAAAATGTTCCAATTAAAGATATGAGAACTATTTTAGAAACTTTAATAGAAAACGTATCGTTTCAAAAAAATATTGATGAATTAACAAATATTGTTAGAATATCATTAGGAAAATTAATTATTCAAAAAATTTTTTTAAATAAAAAAAACATTCATGTTATAGGTATTTCTTCAATTTTAGAAAATATTTTTATACAATGTTTAGAAAATTCTAAAAATATTGAACCTAATTTATTAAAAAATTTTATTCAAGAATCAAAAAAAGCAATTAACATACAAGAATCTATGAATTATCCTATTGTTTTTGTTGTATCTCATTCATTACGTTTTTTTATTTTTCGTTTGTTAAAATCAATTTATTCAAAAATTTATGTTTTATCTAATTTAGAAATTCCAAATAATAAAAAAATTATTTTTGTAAGTATTATTGAAAAAATATAATCTATTTTATAGATAATATATTTATATACATTTTGTAACTTTAATTCCTAAAACGTTCAGTCCTTTTTTTAAAATTTTAGAAATTAAATATGATATTTTTAATCTTGTTATTTGTTTTTTTTTTGAATTACTTTTTAATATTTTATATTTTTCATAAAATTTTGAGTATTTTGATGATAATTCATAAATATAAGAACAAATTAAATGTGGTTGTCCATTTTTTGCTGATTTATATATTATTTCTTTAAATTCAAGAATTTTTATTGATAATATTAATTCTAATTTATTTGAAATAAAAAATTTTTCTTTTGAATGAAATAAATTTTTATTATATTTTTTTAAAATAGATTGAATTCTTGTATATGTATATTGAATATATAATGATGTATTTCCTTCAAAAGATAAAATTAAATTCCAATTAAAAATATAATTTGTTTTTCTGTTTTTAGATAAATCTGAATATTTAATTGCTCCAATTCCAATGATTTTAGATAATGAATTTAATTCTATAGAATCAATTTTTTTATTTTTTTTTAAAATAATTTTTTTTGCTCTTTTTATTGCTTCTTTAATTAATTTTAATAATTTAACTGTATTTCCAGATCTAGTTTTAAATGGACGATTTTTTTTTGATAACATCATACCAAATATATGGTGTTTAACTTTTAATTTATTTGATATATATCCTGCTTGTTTAGAAATTTTATATATTTGATTTAAATGTTGTTTTTGACGTGAATCAACATAATATAAAATGATGTTTGCTTTTAATTTTTCATATCTATATTTTATACACGCAATATCAATAGCTGAATATAAAAATGGTCCATTTTTTTTTTTTATAATTACTCCCATTTGATCTCCATTTCTATTTTTTTTATTTTTTAAAAAAATAATTATATTTCCATTTTTTTTAACTGCAATTTTTTTTTTTATAAGATCTTTTTTAATTTCTGGTAACATATTTTTATAAAAACTTTCTCCAAAAATATGTTTATTTTTTAATGTAATATTTAATAATTTATAAATTTTTTTATTTTGTTTTATATTAATTTTTACAATATATTTCCATATTTTATAATATGATTTTTTATGTTTTTGTATTTTTTTAGTATATTTATTTGATTGATTCATAAAAAATTTATTTTTAGAACATAATTTTTTTGCTTTACAATATATTTTTTCTAATTTTGATATAGACATATTTTTTATATTTTTAATTTTTTTTTTATTTTTTAAATAATAGATAATCATTCCAAATTGATTTCCAAAATCTCCAACATGATTCATTCGAATAACTTGATATCCTGAATATTCCATAATTCTTGCTACAGAATCACCTATTACTGTTGATCTTAAATGACCAACGTGCATAGATTTCGCTAAATTAGGTGAAGAATAATCAATAACTACTATTTTTTTAAAATATTTTTTCTTTTTTACTTTCATTTTGTTTATATAAAACATTTTATTTAAATTTTTTTCTATCCATTTTTTTTTTAAATAAATATTTATAAAACATGGTTTAGAAAAAATTGCTTTTTCTATTATTTTTTTTGAATATAATTGTTTTATTATTTTTTTTTTTATTTTTTTTAATGACAGTTTTAATATCTTAGAAATTTGAAATAAATTATTTATTTGATAATGTCCATTATTTATATTTTTATTTTTTTGAATAGATATTTTTATAATTGATTTATATTTAATAAATTTTTTTTTTATAATTTTTTTTAATATTGATTTAATATTCATAAATTCTCTTTTTAATAAGTATTAAGTTTGATTTTTTGTATTTTTTTAAAAAAAAATTAGATTTATATGTATTATATCTATTTTTTAAAAATTTTTATAAAAAAATAAAAATATATTTGACAAAAATAAAAATATATTATATTATTAAAAAACTTTAATTAGTAACGCTCTTTTAAAAAATATCAGAAAATCTGTGTGGGCACAGAAAAATTTAAGTGCAAAAATTATTTAATTATAATTCGTTTTATTTACTTAATTCAAAGTTTTAAAAAATGAAGAGTTTGATCATGGCTCAGATTGAACGCTGGCGGCAAGCCTAACACATGCAAGTCGTGCGGCATCGAAAGAAGAAAATTTATTTTTTTCTTGTCGGCGAGCGGCAAACGGGTGAGTAATATCTGGGGATCTGCCCAAAAAAGGGGGATAACTACTGGAAACGGTAGCTAATACCGCATAATGTTGAAAAATTAAAGTAGGGGATTCTTTAATTTATTAAAGAACCTTACGTTTTTGGATGAACCCAGACGAGATTAGCTTGATGGTAAGGTAAAAGCTTACCATGGCGACGATCTCTAGCTGGTCTGAGAGGACGATCAGCCACACTGGAACTGAGACACGGTCCAGACTCCTACGGGAGGCAGCAGTGGGGAATATTGCACAATGGGCGAAAGCCTGATGCAGCTATGCCGCGTGTATGAAGAAGGCCTTAGGGTTGTAAAGTACTTTCGTTAGGGAGGAAAGAAATAAATATAATATATTTGTTTTTTGACGTTACCTAAAAAAGAAGCACCGGCTAACTCCGTGCCAGCAGCCGCGGTAATACGGAGGGTGCTAGCGTTAATCAGAATTACTGGGCGTAAAGAGCACGTAGGCGGTGTTTTAAGTCAGATGTGAAATCCCTGGGCTTAACCTAGGAATTGCATTTGAAACTGGAATGCTAGAGTATCGTAGAGGGAGGTAGAATTCTAGGTGTAGCGGTGAAATGCGTAGATATCTGGAGGAATACCTGTGGCGAAAGCGGCCTCCTGGACGAATACTGACGCTGAGGTGCGAAAGCGTGGGGAGCAAACAGGATTAGATACCCTGGTAGTCCATGCTGTAAACGATGTCGACTTGGAGGTTGTTTCCAAGAGAAATGACTTCCGAAGCTAACGCGTTAAGTCGACCGCCTGGGGAGTACGGTCGCAAGGCTAAAACTCAAATGAATTGACGGGGGCCCGCACAAGCGGTGGAGCATGTGGTTTAATTCGATGCAACGCGAAGAACCTTACCTGGTCTTGACATCCATAGAATTTTTTAGAGATAAAAAAGTGCTTTCGAGAACTATGAGACAGGTGCTGCATGGCTGTCGTCAGCTCGTGTTGTGAAATGTTGGGTTAAGTCCCGCAACGAGCGCAACCCTTGTCCTCTGTTGCCATCGGTTCGGCCGGGAACTCAGAGGAGACCGCCGGTTATAAACCGGAGGAAGGTGGGGACGACGTCAAGTCATCATGGCCCTTACGACCAGGGCTACACACGTGCTACAATGGCATATACAAAGAGAAGCAACTCCGTAAGGATAAGCAAACCTCATAAAGTATGTCGTAGTTCGGATTGGAGTCTGCAACTCGACTCCATGAAGTCGGAATCGCTAGTAATCGTGGATCAGAATGCCACGGTGAATACGTTCCCGGGCCTTGTACACACCGCCCGTCACACCATGGGAGTGGGTTGCAAAAGAAGCAAGTTACTTAACCTGAAAAGGAGAGTGCTTACCACTTTGTGATTCATGACTGGGGTGAAGTCGTAACAAGGTAACCGTAGGGGAACCTGCGGTTGGATCACCTCCTTAAAAGTCACTTTATAAATTATAAAGTGCCCACACAGATTATCTGATATTTTTAAAGCTTTTATTAAAAAAAAAGGCTTGTAGCTCAGTTGGTTAGAGCACACCCCTGATAAGGGTGAGGTCGGTGGTTCAAGTCCACTCAGGCCTATTTTAACACCTTTATCTTAATAATATATATTTTAAAAAAATTATTTTAATTAATATTTTTTTTTATATTTTTTTAAAAAATGGGGCTATAGCTCAGCTGGGAGAGCGCCTGCCTTGCACGCAGGAGGCCAGCGGTTCGATCCCGCTTAGCTCCAAATTTAAAATTGATCTTTAATTTTTCTTAAATTACAAAAATAATTTATTTCATTATATGAAGAATACCAATAATTAATAACATCTTTAATATAATTATTCTTTGTTTTTAAAAAAATATTTATTTTTTTTTCAAAATTAAGATTGTTATAATATTTTATATTTTTTATATTTTTTTTTATAAAATTAAAATATTCTTTGATTTCTAAATCTTTTTTAAATAAATAATTTGAAAATTTTAAATTTGAAAATGTATATTTATGTGAATTAAAAAAAATTGTTTTTTTTGGTAATCTCATGATCTTTTTTAAAGAAAAATAAAGATTTTTTGAACATCCATCAATAGTTTTTCCACATCCTCCAGAAAATAAAATATCTCCACAAAATAAATATTTTTCAAAATAATATGAAACATCTATTTTTGTATGTCCTGGTGTAAAAATTATATAAAACACTTTATTAAATAAAAAAATTTTTTTTTCTTTTTTAATTATATTTTGATTTGTTTTACTAACAAAATTTAATTTTTTTGGAGTAAATATTTTTATTTTAGGATAATATTTTAATAATTTAAAAATTCCATTAATATGATCACAATGTAAATGTGTAATTAAAATTATTATTGGTTTTAAATTAAATTTTTCTAATTTTTTAATAATTATATTTGATTTTCCTGGATCGATTATAATACATTTATTTTTTTTTGAAATAATCCAAACAATATTATCATTTAAAATTTCTATTCCTCTAATATTTATCATTTGTGTTCCTTATTTAAAATTTTTTTATAATAAAAAATTTCTTTTACATATCCTATATCTTTTTTTGTTGGATTTTTTGCTGATTTTTTTGCTTTAATATCACATAATTCATTTTCTAATTGACCTGAATGGCTTTTAATCCAAATCCATTTTATTTTTTTATGTTTTTGAATTGCATTATTTAATCTTATCCAAAGATCAATATTTTTTACTTTTGTATTATTTTTTTTTTTCCAATTATTTTGTTTCCATTGATTCATCCATTTTGTAAAACCATAATTTACATATTTACTATCTGTATTAATTATAATATTTGATGGTATATTTATTTTTTCTATTCCAATTATTACACTTATCAATTCCATTCTATTATTAGTGGTTAAAAAAAAACCTGAACTAAAAATTTTTGTTAAATTTTTATATTTTATGATTGTACAAAAACCACCCGGTCCTGGGTTTCCTAAACATGATCCATCAGTAAATATTGAAATTACATTTTTTTTTTTTAATTTCATTTTTAAAAATTCTCATTTTAAAAAAATATATGAATAATAAACATTTTCGTCAAATTGTTCTTGATACGGAAACAACAGGAATAAATAAAGAAGGTCCTGTATATTTAAATCATAGAATTATAGAGATTGGAGCAGTAGAAATAATTAATCGTAAAATTACTAAAAATAAATTTCACATATATATTAATCCAAATCGATCAATAGAAAAAGAAGCTTATAATATTCATGGAATTTCTAATAATTTTTTATTAGATAAACCAAATTTTTCTAAAATTTATAAAAATTTTATTAATTATGTAAAAAATTCTGAATTAATTATTCATAATTCTAAATTTGATTTAGGTTTTATAAATTATGAATTAAAATTATTAAATAAAAATATAAAAAATATATTAAATTATTGTACCATAATAGATACATTAAAATTATCAAGAAAAATTTTTCCTGGTAGAAAAAATAGTTTAGAAGCTTTATGTAAACGTTATAAAATTTATGATAATAGAAAATTTCATAGTGCAATATTAGATGCTAAATTATTAGCAAAAGTATATTTATTAATGACATCTAAACAAAAATCTTTTAATTTTATAAATAAAAAAATTAATAATGTTAAAAAAAAAAATAAAATATTTAAAAATAATAAAAAAATTTATTTAAAAAAATCAAATAATATTGAGAATATTCTCCATAAAAAATATTTAAAAAAAATGAAAAAAAATGGAAATTGTATTTGGTTTGATATAAAAAGTTAATAAAATATTGTTTTTTTATAAAAATATAGTATAATTATTATATAAAAATTTTTTTAAAAAATTTGGTGCGGTAGTTCAGATGGTTAGAATATCGGCCTGTCACGCCGGAGGTCACGGGTTCGAGCCCCGTCCGCACCGATATAAATTTTTCTTCTATCTTTTTATTATTATAAAAAATTATTTTTTTAATTAAAAAATATTTTTTTATAATATTTAAAAAAAAATACAATATATAAAAATATTTAAATTATAAGTAATTTCATTCATAAAAAAATAATAGTAATTATTAAAATATATATCTTAAAACAATATTATATTTTTTAAAAATATTTATATTTTTATTTAATTTAATTATATTATTGAGATTTAATTAATTGATTGATTTAAAAAAATATAAGATATATTTTTTATTATTTATAATTCTACTATTATTAAATATATTTAAAAAAATATATTTTTTATATAAAAATATTTTAAAAAATATTCTTATTTTTAATATTTTAAAATAAGGAAATTATATGATGATACAAAAAAAAAAAGATATTAATAAAAATGATATAAATAATAAAGAAGATAAATTTAAAATTAAAAATAAAATAAAATATTTAAAGAAAAATAATAAAAAATTAAAAAAAAATATAATTTCTTTAAAAAAAAAAAATAAAAATAAAATTGAAAAAGTACAAATTAGATGCAGAAAAGAAATAGAATTATCTTATAAATTTTCTTTAGAAAACATTTTTTCTTCTATTTTACCAATTTTAGATAGTTTAGAAATGGCAACATTATCTTTAAATGATAATAAAAATATAGAATATTATAAAATTTATAAAAAATTAAAAAAATTAAAAAATTATTTTATTAAAATTTTAATTAATAATAATGTAAAAATAATTGATAAAATTAATGTTCGGTTTAATCCATTGTTTCATCAAGCTATGTTTTTAAAATTTTCAAAAGATATAAAAGAAAATAATATTATAGATGTTCTTCAAAAAGGATATTTATTACATGATCGTTTATTAAGAGCTGCAATGGTTTCCGTTTCTAAAATTTAATTTTTATATAATACATTTTTACAAAAAATAATTTAAAAAAATAATTACAAGTCTTGATTATCATTATATAAAAATCAAGACTTTAAATTTTTAAAAATATATAAATTTTTATATATTTATTTTTTTATATTTTTTTAAAAAAAATTTTTATTACTTTAAAGTTTAATATTATGTTAAAAAAAAAAAAAATAATTATTACAACAAATAAAAAAGCAAAATTTAATTTTTCTATTAAAAAATTTTTTACAGCTGGAATTGTTTTACATGGATGGGAGATAAAATCTATTCGTCAAGGAAAAATAAATATTAGTAATAGTTATATTGTTTCTCGTTCATTTGAATTATATTTATTTAACTGCAATATAGAACCATTAAAAACCACAAATTTATTTAATTTTTCTAATGAAAAAAATAGAAATATAAAATTACTTCTTTTAAAAAAAGAAATAAATTTTATTTTAAAAGAAATAAAAAAATTTAAATATACATTAATTCCAATTTCATTATTTTGGAAACGATCATTATGTAAAATTAAAATTGGTCTAGCTAAAGGAAAAAATTTATATGATAAAAGACAAGATAAAAAAAATAAAATTATAAAACGAGAATTATATAGAATTTCTAAGAAATTTAAAATTTAATTTAAATTAATTTTTTTTTTAAAAAAAATAAAAAAATATGAAAAAATATAAAAAAAATCATAAATATTGGATGAATATAGCTTTATTTTTTGCTGAAATAGCATTTATTCAAGGAGAAGTACCTGTTGGGTCATTATTGATTAAATCAAACAAAATTATTGGTTTTGGATGGAATAATTCTATACAAGAAAATGATCCAACAGGTCACTCTGAAATAATTACTTTAAGAAATTCAGGAAAATTTTTAAAAAATTATAGATTATTAAATTCTTCTCTTTATGTAACTTTAGAACCTTGTATCATGTGTTTAGGTGCAATTTTAAATAGTAGAATAAAAAATTTAATAATTGGAGCTAAACAAAAAAATTCTAAGAATCTTCTTTATAAAAATGATTTTATTTTAAATTCTAAAAAATTTAAAATAAAAATAATTAAAAATGTTTTAAGAAAGCAATGTTCGACTTTATTAAAACATTTTTTTTTAAATAAACGAAGTTAATACTTTTTAAAGAATTATTCTAATACAACAATTGCTTGTGCATATTTTTTTTCGTCTGTAAAACTTATATGAGATTTTTTTATTTTTAAAAAAATTTTTTTTTTTTTAGAATTTCCTAAATAATTTATTTTAGGTTTATTCATTTTATTTGAATATACTTCTAAATTATTAAATGAAATTCCATGACTCATTCCATATCCCATAGCTTTACATAACGCTTCTTTTATCACAAATCTTTTTGCTAAAAAATTTATTTTTCTTGAACTAGAATTATATAATTTTCTTTCTTTATATGATAATATTTTTTTTAAAAATTTTTTTTTAAAAAATTTAACAATTTTTTTAAAACGTTTAATTTTTATTATATCTATTCCTATTCCAATAATATTCATTTTTTTGTATTATCTAATTGTTATAATTATTTTTTAATTTTTATCCATAAAAAAAGATGTATTTTTTTATTTAATATTTTTTCTAAGTTTTTACGAGAAATCATGCTATATAATTTAATTTTTTTACCATTTTTTCCAATAAAAATTTTTTTTTGTCTATTATTTTTAATAAAAATAAATACATTTATAATTTTTTCATTATTTTTATTTTTTTTAATAGAATGCACTTTTATTACATTAACATAAGGTAATTCATCTCCAAAATATCTCATTATTGTTTCTCTTATACATTCATGTATTATTTTTTTTATAGATATTTTGCTATTTTTTTTTATTTCAAAATCATGTTTTTTTTTAGGAATATAATTATATAGTAATTTTTCTAACACATTAATATTTTCTCCTGTTTTAGAAGAAATAGGAATAATTTTATTTATTTTATATTTTTTATATATATATTTTATAAAAGGTAACATTTTTATTTTTTTTTTTATTTTATCAATTTTGTTAATAATTATAAAAATAAAAATATTTTTTTTTTTAAAAAAATTTATTAAATTATCATATTTATTATTCCAAATTAAATTATCAATAACTAATATCATTATTTTTAAATTTCTAAAAATATTATTTTTAAAATTTAATGTTTTATTTATAAAATTTTTAGACATTTTATTTTTTATATTAAATCCAGGTGTATCAATATAAATAAATTGATAATTTTTTTGTGTTTTGATTCCAATTATATTTTCTTGAGTTGTATTTTTTTTATTTGATGTAATAGAAATTTTTTTACCAATTATTTTGTTTAATAATGTTGATTTACCTGAATTTTGATTTCCAACAATTATAATTTTTCCACAATATTTTTTTTTCTTTTTCACTCTATTCCTAATTTTAGTAAAGCATATTGTGCCGCATGTTGTTCTGCTTTTCTTCGGCTTGAACCCATTCCAATTAAATTTTCAGAAATATTTAATATTTCACATTTTATAGTAAATACTTGATTATGTGCTTCTCCATATACTTGTATTACTTTGTAATTTGGAAGAGGTAAATGTTTAGATTGTAAATATTCTTGTAATCTTGTTTTTGGATCTTTTTGAGTATCTCCTGGACTAATATTTTTTAATCTATTTTTATACCATTTTAATATTAATTTTTTTATAGTATCCATATTGCTATCTAAGAATATACTTCCTATAATAGCTTCTACGGTATTTGCTAATATAGATTCTCTTTTAAATCCTCCACTTTTTAATTCTCCTTGTCCTAATTTTAAATGTTCTCCTAAATTTAATTCGTATGCTACTTTTGCTAAAGTATTTCCTCTAACTAATGATGCCCTCATTCTACTCATATCACCTTCATTGACAGTAGGAAAATTTGTATATAAAGAATGAGCAATAATAAAACTTAAAATTGAGTCTCCAAGAAATTCTAATCGTTCATTATGTTTAATACTAGAGCTTCTATGTGTAAGAGCTAATTTTAAAAGTCCTTTTTTTTTATAAATATATCCTAGTTTTTTTTGAATTTCTTTATTATTAATGTAATCCATAATTTACCAATTTTTTAAAATTATTATAGAAATAGTTATAATATATTTTTTATATAAAAAAATATATATTTATTGAATAATATGACCAATTCTATTAAATCTAATTCTAATAGGCCATGCATTTATTTTTTTTTCAACACTGAACCATACAAAAATTGCTTTTCCAATTAAATCATTTTCAGGAACTAAACCCCAGTATCTACTATCATAACTATTATCTCTATTATCTCCCATTACAAAATAATATCCTTTTGGAATATACCACATTCCATAATCAAAATTTTTTTGTTTATAATAATATTTCTGGTTATCTTTGAGATGATTATTTAAAATAATTTTATAACTTTTATTATTTATTATTTCTTCTAAAATTTTTATATTTTTTAAATTTAATATATCAATATTTTTTTTATCAATTTTTGAAAATTTTTTATATTCTATACATTTTTTTTTTTTACAAGATTTATCATAATTATTTTTTATTAAAAGAGTTTTAGTAAATTGATTATATATAATTAGATCTCCTGGAATTCCAATAATTCTTTTTATATAATTAATTTTTTTATCTCTTGGATATTGAAAAACAACAATATCTCCTCTTTTTGCATCATTTATTTTATAAATAATATTATTATTAATTGGATTTTTTATGTTATAAGCAAATTTTTTTACCATTATAAAATCTCCAATCAATAATGATGGAATCATTGAGCTAGAAGGAATTCTAAATGGTTCAAAAAAAAATGATCTACATAAAAACAAAAGTAATAAAATAGGAAAAAAAGAACTTATAAAACAAGATTTTTTTCTATATGTTATACATTTTTTATATCCAAAATTATATTTAAAACATAAATTTTTAATTGTTTCTATACACCAAGCTAATCCAGTAATTATTATAAATAATAATAATAATATAGAAAATAAATTAGACATTCATAACCCTCATTATTAATTTTTATTTATATTTAAAATAGAAAAAAAAGCTTCTTTTGGAACATTAATATTTCCTATTTTTTTCATTCTTTTTTTTCCTAATTTTTGTTTTTTTAACAATTTTTTTTTTCTAGAAATATCACCTCCATAACATTTTGATAAAACATTTTTTCTTAATTGTTTTATTGTAGTTCGAGCTACTATTTTATTTTTCACTTCAGCTTGAATTGAAATATTAAATTGTTGTCTTGGTATCATTTTTTTCATTTTTTCAATAATTTCTCTTCCTTTTTTTTCAGATATGCTTTCATGAACAATAAAAGATAATGCATCTATTTTTTCAGAATTAATTAAAATATTTAAGCATGTTAAATTAGATTTTTTAAAATATTTAAATTTATATTCTAAAGAAGCATATCCACTAGAAACTGATTTAATTTGATCAAAAAAATTTAAAACTATTTCTGACATAGGAATATGATATGTAAGTGAAACTTGATTAGTATGATAAATCATTTTTTTTTGAATTCCTCTATGTTGTATACATAAAGAAATTATATTTCCAATATATTTAGGAGGTAATAAAATAATACATTCTGCAATCGGTTCTCGTATTTCTTTATATTTATCTTTAGATGGAAATTGATTTGGAGAATTAACATATAAAAATTTTTTTTCATTATTTATTTTTATTTCATATGTTACAGTTGGTGGTGTAGAAATTAAATTAAGATTATATTCTCGTTCTAATCTTTCTTGAATAATTTCCATATGTAAAATTCCTAAAAATCCACATTTAAATCCAAAACCAAGTGCTGTAGAATTTTCAGGTTCATAAAATAGTGATGAATCATTTAAACTTAATTTTCCTAATGCATCTCTAAAATTTTCATATTGATTAGAATTAATTGTATATAATCCAGCATATATTTGTGGTTTTATTTTTTTAAATCTAGATAATGGTTTTTTACATGGATTTTTTACTGAAGTTAATGTATCTCCTACAGGTGCTGCTAATATATTTTTAATTCCACATATAATCCATCCAACTTCTCCACAATTTAATTTTTTTAAAGAAATTTGTTTTGGTGTAAAAATTCCAAGTTTTTCAATTTTATATTTTTTTTTTGTACTCATTATTTGAATTTCTAATCCTTTTGTTAAAAATCCATTCTTAATTTTTATTAAAGAAACAACTCCTAAATAGTTATCAAACCATGAATCTATAATTATAGCTTGTAATGGTTTATTTGCATATCCTATAGGAAAAGGAATTTTTTTTACAATTTTTTCTAATAAAATATTTATTCCAAATCCGGTTTTTGCAGAACATAATATTGAATTTTTAGATGAAATTCCTATTATATCTTCTATATCTTTTAATACTCTATTTGGATTAGCATGAGGTAAATCAATTTTATTAATTACAGGAATAATTTTTATATTCATATCAATTGCTTTATAACAATTTGTTAAAGTTTGAGCTTCTATTCCTTGAGTAGAATCAATTACTAATAAAGCTCCTTCACATGCTGATAAAGATCTTTCTACTTCATAAGAAAAATTAACATGACCTGGTGTATCAATAAAATTTAAACAATATTTTTTTTTATTTTTTGCTATATATTGAACTGTTACTGTTTGTGCTTTTATTGTAATACCTCTTTCTTTTTCTAAATCCATAGTATCAAGCATACAAGAAGATATTTCTCTTTTTTTTAAATTTCCACAAATTTGAATTAATCTATCTGCTAAAGTAGATTTTCCATGATCAATATGTGCAATAATTGAGAAATTTCTTATTTTTTTCATTAAATTTAATATACCATCTAAAATTTTATAAGATTTATTTATAATATATTTTTTTAATATTAATATTAAAATTTTTATATTATTTTAAATTTTATTTTTTACAAATATGAAATATAATTTAATATATATTTTATATAATAGTAAATTTTATATATTTTATATATTTTATATATTAAAATTTTATTAAATTATTTTTATAAAATTTAATAGCTTACTATAACATAGTTCATTATTAGAATAAAAAATTCAGTTTTTTTTTTATATCTTAAAAAAATTTTAAAGAGATAGAAATTATATGTTAAAAAAAAAAAAAGTTATTATTGGAATGTCTGGAGGTGTTGATTCTTCTGTTTCTGCTTGGTTATTAAAAAAAAAATATAAAGTTGAAGGTTTATTTATGAAAAATTGGGAAGAAGATGATAATTCAAAATATTGTAATTCAAAAAAAGATTTACAAGATGCAAAAAATGTATGTAAATCTTTAAATATTTTTCTTCATATTGTTAATTTTTCTTTAGAATATTGGGAATCTGTTTTTAAAAATTTTTTATCAGAACATAAAAAAGGTCGAACTCCAAATCCTGATATATTATGTAATAAAGAAATAAAATTTAAAATATTTTTAAAATTTGCAATAAAATATTTAAAAGCAGATTATATTTCTACAGGTCATTATGCTATAAATCATATTAGAAATAATTCAAATTTTTTATTAAAAGGAATAGATAAAAAAAAAGATCAAAGTTATTTTTTATATACTTTAAATCAAAAACAACTAAAAAAAATTTTATTTCCATTAGGTTGTTTTACAAAATCAAGAGTTAGATTTATTGCAAAAAAAATAAATTTAAAAGTATATAAAAAAAAAGATTCTACAGGAATTTGTTTTATTCAACCAAAATTTTATAATAAATTTTTAAATAAATATTTTCCTAATAATCCAGGATTGATTATAACAAAAAATAATAAAATTATAGGAAAACATAATGGTTTATTTTATTATACATTAGGTCAAAGAAAAGGATTAAATATTGGAGGATTAAAAAAATATAACAATGCTCCTTGGTATGTTGTTGATAAAGATATTTATAAAAATATTTTAATTGTAGATCAAGGATTTAATAATAAAAATTTATTATCTATAGGTTTATTTGCAAATAATATTAATTGGATTAATAAAATTTTACTTAATTTTCCTTTAAAATGTAAAATTAAAATTAGATATTCTTTAATAGAACATAAATGTATTATAAAAAAAATTTATAATGGAGTAAAAATTATGTTTTCTTCTCCAATTTCTTCAGTAACACCTGGTCAATCTGTTGTATTTTATTTAAATAATGTTTGTTTAGGTGGAGGAATTATTAATAAACGTATTCCTCTTTTATAAAAAAAATAAAAATTTTTAATAAATAAAATAAAATTTTTATAATTTTTTAATTAAATTTTATTTTTTATTAAATGTTTATTATTATAAAATTTATATAAATATAAAAATATATTTATTAAATATAATTTTATATAATATAATTATATTAAAATTTATTAATTAATTTTTCTATTTTAATTTTTAAAAAATTAAAGAATTATTAAATTTTATAATATATTATTTATAATAATATACTTTATTTAATTATATTTAAAAAATTTTATAAAAATATTCAATTTTATATATTATAAAAATTTTTTATAAGATTTAAAAATTTTATTTTTTTTTATTTTTTATAAATAGTAAGGAAAAAAATGGGTTTTTTATTAAATAAAAAAATTTTAATTATTGGTGTTTATAATAAGTTTTCTATTGCATATGGAATTGCAAAATCTATGTATTATCAAGGAGCTACGTTAGCTTTTACATATCAAAAAAAAAAATATAAAAAAAAAATAAAATATGTAACAAAGAATTTTAATTCTAAAATTTTTTTACATTGTAACTTGAAAAATGATAATAATATTAAAAATTTATTTTTAAAATTAAAAAAAAAATGGGTTTTTTTTGATGGAATTGTTCATTCTGTAGCATATTTAAATAAAAAATATTTAAAAAAAAATTATGTAGATTCAATTACAAAAAAAGCTTTTAAAAAATCACATGAAATTGGTTCATATAGTTTTGTTTCTTTGGCTAAATATTTTAAATGTATTTTAAATAAAAACTCAACTTTGTTAACTGTATCTTATTTAGGATCTAAAAGATGTTTTTTAAATTATAATTTAATGGGATTAGTAAAAGCTTCTTTAGAGTCTAATGTAAGATATATGTCTTATTCTTTAGGTCCTCATATTCGAGTAAATGCCATTTCTCCTGGTCCAGTAAAAACTATTTCTTCATATAAAATAAATAATTTTAAAAATTTATTATATTTATATAAAAAAATTTCACCATTAAAACGTAATATTTCTATTGATGAAATTGGAAATGTTGCGTCTTTTTTAATGAGTGATTTATCTTCAGGAATTACAGGTCAAGTAATATATGTAGATGGAGGATTTAATATTATGGGTTTATAATAATTTTTTTTAAATTATAAAAATTTTTATAATATATACATAACAATTTGTTTGGCCTTTTATTGAAATCATAGTATATTAAATTTTATATATTTCATATTTAAAATATTTAAAATTTTATAAATATATTTTTTTATTACATAATTTATCATATTATAAATATTTTAATATAATATTTGGATTAAATTATTATGTTTGAAAATAATCGTATTTTATTAAAATTAAAAAAAAAATTAAAAATAAATACACCAAGAATTGAAGGAATAGTAAAAAAATCTGAAAAAGGATTTGGATTTTTAGAAATAAATTCTAAAGTAAGTTACTTTATTCCTCCAAAAAAAATAAAAAAAGTAATGCATGGTGATAAAATTATTGCAAGAATAGGATTTTCTAAAAATAGAGAAATTGTTATTCCAGAAAAACTTGTAGAAGCTTATTTAACTACTTTTGTTGGTCGTCTTCAAAAAATTAATAAACAATTTTTTATTATACCAAATTATCCATTTTTAAAAGAATGTATTCCTTGTAATTTTTTAATTCAAGATTTAAATTTATTTCAATCTGGAGATTGGTTTTTAGCAAAATTAACTAAACATAAACTAAAAGATAATAATTTATTTCATGCTGAAATTATTAAATTTATTTCTAAAAAAGAAGATCCTTTTACTCAATGGTGGATTACTTTATCAAAATATAATCTTAAATTTTCTGAGCCGAAATTTTTAATTAAGACAAATAATTTTTTAAAAGATAAAAAAAAAAGAACTGATTTAACTCATTTACCTTTTATTACAATTGATAGTCATCATACACAAGATATTGATGATGCTTTATATATAAAAAAAATAGATGAAAATTTTTTTAAGTTAACAATAGCGATTTCAGATGTTACTTCATATATACATTATCAAAGTGAATTGGATATTATTGCATCAAAAAGAGGATTTACAAATTATTTACCTGGATTTAATATTCCTATGCTTCCTAGAAAATTATCTGAAAATTTATGTTCATTACAACCAAATAAAAAAAGATCAGTTGTAGTATGTGAAATGATTATTTCAAAAAATGGAAAAATAAAGAAAAATTCTATTAATTTCTTTTTAGCATGGATAAAATCACAAGAAAAACTTTCTTATACAAATGTTTCTAATTGGTTAGAAAATAAAAATTCATGGAAACCTTCTACTAAAGAAATTGAGAAACAAATATTAATATTATATGATTTTTATGTATCTAGAATTAAATGGAGAAAAAAAAATTCTTTAATTTTTCCAGAAAGGTTAGAATATAAATTTTATTTATCTAAAAATTGTGAAGTATCAAATATTTCTATAAAAAAAAGAAGAATTGCTCATAGAATAGTTGAAGAATGTATGATTGCTGCAAATTGTTCAGCTGCAGATATTTTATTTAAAAATAAATATCATGGATTATATAATATTCATTTAGGATTTGATAAATCTCATTCTAATCAAATTTCATTATTATTAAAAAAATATAATATTTTTATTAATGAAAAAAAATTATTAACTTTAAAAGGATTTTGTGATTTGTATAGAATTTTAAAAGACAAGAAATATAAATATTTAAAAAGTAGAATTAGAAAATTTCAATCTTTTAGTGAAATGAGTTTTAATCCTTATCCACATTATGCTTTAGGATTTAAAAGATATGCTACATGGACCTCTCCAATTAGAAAATATGGAGATATTTTAAATCATAGATTTTTAAAATCAATAATTTTTAATAAAAAACCAATTAATTTAAATAATAATATACTTCAAAAAATTTCTGATCAAAAACGAAAACATAGATTATCAGAACGTGAAATTGAAGATTTTTTATATGTAAAATATTTTCAAAAAAAAAATTTTAATAATAAAATCTTTAATGCTGAAATTTTTGAAATTTCTAAAGGAGGAATTAGAGCAAAATTATTAGAAAATGGAGCAAGTATTTTTATTCCAAATTCTTTTATTCATAATGTTCGATCAGAACTCGAATGTAATCAAGATGATGGATTAATTTTTATTAAAGGAAAAATATTTTATAAAATTTCAGATATTATAAAGGTTATATTAATAGATATTAGAATTGATACTAAAAATATTATTGCAAAACCTATTTTAGTATTGAAATAATTAATTTTTAAAAAAATATATAAAATTATTTTTTTAATATTTTATTTTAAAATTTTTTAATTATTTAAAATAATATAATATAAATTATTTTATTTTAAATTTATTAATTAATTTTTTTATTAAAATTAAAAATTTTAATATACATTAAGGAATGCATGAATATATTAAATTTAAACTATTTAGTTTATTTAAATTTTTTTATGAGTTTGTTTATTTTAGTTAATCCAATTGGCATGATTCCGATTTTTGCAAGCATGACAAATGGTTTTTCTTATAAAGAAAGAAATAAAATTAATTTAGTTGCAAATTTTTCTGCTTTTATAATTTTATGTTTTTCTTTATTTTTAGGAAATAGTATTTTAAATATATTTAAAATTTCTATTTCATCTTTTAGAATTGCTGGAGGTATTCTTATTATCTTGGTATCTCTTCCTATGATTAATAATAAAAATAATGTTAAAAAAAATATTTTTAAAAAAAATATTGCAGTAATACCTTTGGCTATGCCTTTAATTTCTGGTCCTGGAACTATTAGTTCTACAATATTATGGAGTACTCAACATCCTTATTTTATAAATAAAATTATATGTATATTTTTTATGTTCATTTTTTTTTGTTGTTGTTATTTAATTTTTAAAATAGCTCCATTTTTTTCTCAAATTTTAGGTAATGTTGGAATTGAAATTATAAAAAAAATAATGGGTATTTTGTTACTATCTTTAGGTGTTGAATTTATTATTTCTGGAATTAAATGTATTTTTTAAAATTTAATTTTAAAAAATTTATAAAATAAAATTTTTATAAAATAAAAATAAATATGAAAAAAATTTATATTAGAAATTTAGGAATGACAAATTATAATATTGTTTCAAGTGCTATGCATTATTTTACAGATTCTCGATCAAAAAATACTATTGATGAGATATGGTTTACTGAACATTTTCCAATTTTTACTCAAGGAAAAATTAAAAAAAAGAAATATATATTAGAAAAAATGAAAAATATTCCTATTCAATTATGTGATCGAGGAGGAGAAATAACTTATCATGGACCAGGTCAACAATTAGTTTATATTTTAATTAATTTAAAATTAAGAAATATAAATATTAAAAAATTTTTATTTTATATAGAAAAATCTATTATTGATACATTAAAAATTTTTTCAATTAAATCTTATACTATTTCTGAATTTCCTGGTGTATATATTAATAAAAAAAAATTTTGTTCTATTGGTTTTCGAATAAAAAATCATTGTTCTTTATATGGAATATCATATAATATTAATTCTGATTTAATTCCATATAGTTATATATATCCTTGTGGAAATAAATTAATAAAAATGATGAATTTAATTGAAATCCAACCAAATATTACCATGAAAATTTTTAAAAAAGAATTTATTAAAATATTTATTAAAATTTTTAAATATAAAGAAATTTACAAATCTCCTTATAATGTTTTAAATAGAATTAATTTTGATTCATAATATTAATTTATATTTTTTTAAAAAATAAATATATTTAATTTGTTTGTATTTCTTCTATTTTAAATTAAATTGAGAATTTTAAATGTTAAAAAAACCTGATTGGATAAAAATAAAAATTCCATTAAATTCTATAAAAGTACAAAAAGTTAAAAAAATTTTAAGAAATTATTCATTAAATACAGTTTGTGAAGAAGCTCAATGTCCAAATTTAACAGAATGTTTTAATAAAGGTAGTGCTACTTTTTTGATTCTTGGTTACATTTGTACAAGAAAATGCCCTTTTTGTAGTGTCAAGAAAGGGAGACCTAATAAAATTGATAAAAATGAACCAAAAAAATTAGCAAAAGTCATTTCTTATATGAACTTAAAATATGTAGTATTAACATCAGTAAATAGAGATGATTTAAAAGATGGAGGAATATCTCAATTTATACAATGTATTCATGAAATTAGAAAAATAAAAAAAATAAAAATAGAAATATTAGTACCAGATTTTCGTAAAAAAGAAAAAATTGCATTAAAATTAATTAAGAATAATTTACCTGATATTTTTAATCATAATATAGAAACAGTACCTAGATTATATAATATTATTCGTCCAGGAGCTAATTATTATAATTCTTTAAAATTATTGTATAATTTTAATATAAAATTTCCTATGATTCCAACAAAATCTGGTTTAATGGTAGGTTTAGGTGAAACAACAAGTGAAATATTTAAAGTTTTAAAAGATTTATATAATCATGGTGTATCTATGTTAACAGTTGGTCAATACTTACAACCTAGCAAAAATCATTTTCCTGTTAAAAAATATTTAAATAATTTAGAGTTTAATAAAATAAAAGAAACAGCATTATTAATAGGATTTAAACATGTTTTTTGTGGTCCATTAGTTCGATCATCATATCATGCATATGATCAATATAAAGAAAATATTAAAATTTATTAATTTAAATTAAATAAATTTTTGAAATATTATATTAGAGGTAACTGTGTTAAATAAAAGTTTTAAAAATATCAAAAAAACAAAAATAATTATTGCATTAGATTTTTCTAATATAAATGTAGCTATGTCTTTTATAAAAAAATTAAATCCTAATATTCATAGATTGAAAATAGGAAAAGAAATGTTTTTTTTATTTGGTTTAAATTTTATAAAAAAACTTATTAAATTAGGTTTTAAAATATTTTTAGATTTAAAACTTCATGATATTCCAAATACTGTTTCAAAAGCTGTTCAATGTTTTTCTAAACTTAAAATATGGATGATTAGTATTCATTCATTAGGAGGAAAAGAGATGATGAAATCTGCAAAATTAGCTCTTAATTCTTTTAAATATAAACCTCCATTATTATTTTCAGTAACTATTTTAAGTAGTTTATCTCAAATAGATTTAACTGAATTAGGTATGTTTTTTTCTATTAAAAAACAAATTTTATTATTATCAAAATTATCTAAAGAAATTGGTTTAGATGGAATTATTTGTCCTGGAATTTTTTCTAAGTATATAAGAAAACATTTAGGTCAAAATTTTAAAATAGTTTCTCCAGGTATTCGATTTAAAAAAGATTTACATTATGATCAAAAAAATGTGATTAGTCCAAAAGAAGCAATTAAATTTAATATTGATTATATTGTTTTAGGAAGATCTATTACTCTTTCTAAAAATCCAATTAAATCTTTAAATAAAATTTATTCATTTATTTTAAAATAAAAATTATATTTTTAATATTTTTTATTTTATAATATAATTTTATTAAATAATATATTTTAATATTATTATAGAGACTGCATGAGATTAAAAAAAGTAACTCAATCTATACTTCCTACTAAATGGGGAGATTTTTCAATAATAGGTTTTGAAGAAAAAAATAAATTAAAAGAAAAAAAACATCATATAGCTTTAATTTATGGAGATATATATAAAAAAAAATCTATTTTAACACGAATACATTCAGAATGTTTAACTGGAGATTCTTTATTTAGTTTACGTTGTGATTGTGGAAATCAATTAAAAACTTCTTTATCTTTAATTTCTAAGGAAGGAAATGGAATTTTAATATATCATAGACAGGAAGGAAGAAATATTGGATTAATAAATAAAATTAAAGCGTATGCATTACAAGATCGTGGTTTTGATACAGTAGAAGCAAATCATAAATTAGGATTTTCAGCAGATGAAAGAGATTTTACTGTTTGTTCAGATATTTTTAAATTACTTAAAGTTAAAAAAATAAGATTATTAACAAATAATCCATTAAAAGTTAAAATTTTGAGAAAATCAGGAATTACTATAGAAAAAAGAATATCTTTAATAGTTGGAATTAATAAAAAAAATAAATTTTATGTTAATACTAAAAAAAAAAAACTAGGTCATTTTTTTTAAAAAAATATAAATAATTTAAAAACATTGATTTTAAAAATTTAAAAAAATAATTATAAACTACTCACAATTATAATAATTTATATTTTTTTAAAAATTAATATATAAATTGTGAGTAATAATTAAAATAAATATAATTTTTTATTAATTTAATATAAAATATATAAATTCTTTATAAATTTTATAAAATTTTTTATTTTTTTATAAACAATGAAATATTTTATTTATTTAATGAATAAAATTTTTAAATATATTTTTTAATTACATTCAATACAAAATATTATATATTTATTTTAAAATTTAATTAATTTTTTATATTTTTTATAAAAAAATTATAAAATTTAATAAAATAATTTTTAATATTTAAAATTTTTATTTATTTTATAATTATTTATATTATTATTAATTTTAATATATAATAAAAAATTTTTTATTTAAAAATATGTTTTGGTTTTCCATTTTTATTTATAGCAACATATATAAAAATACCTTTTGCTGCTATATATTTTTCTTGAATTGGTTTAGAGTATAATCTTTTTACAATAATTTTAATTTTAATTGTCATAGAACTTTTTCCTGTTTTAATACAATATCCATAACAATTTATAATATCTCCAATTGAAATTGGGTGAAAAAAAGATATATTTGCTTGTACAGTAACTACTTTTCCTAAAGCAATTTGTTTAGCTAAAATTGCTCCACCCATATCCATTTGAGACATAATCCATCCACCAAATATATCCCCATTAGCATTTGTATTATAAGGCATAGCTAAAGTTTTTATTAAAATATTTTTTTTTTTTATACAAAAATTTTTTATTATTTTTTTCATTATATTTATTATCTTTTTTTAAATTAAATTTTAAAAAATATATTAATACTTAATATTAAAAAAAAATTATAAAAATTTTTAAATTTTAAAATATATTTTTTTTAAATTTAAATATGTTATAAAAATTAAAAATTTTTTAATATTTTTTAAACGAATAATTTTATTTCATTAATAATTAATTTTAACAAATTTAAATTATTAGCTATAATAGCTAATTTATTATTATAATTACATCCTCCTTGAAAATCACTAATAATTCCTCCAGATTCTTTTACTTGTAACATTCCAGAATAGTAATTTTTTATTTTAAAATCAAACTCTAAAATAAAATCTATTCGTCCATCTGATAAATATGATAAATCCAATGGTATTAAACTTGTTGTTCTAAATATTACTCCTTTATTAAATAAGTTTTTTAATATATTAAAATAAATTTTTTTATTTTTTAAAAATATTAAATCTATTCTTGAAGATAAATAACTTTTATAAAGTGTATTAGAGTTTATGCTTCTCATACGATATCCATTTACTTGAGATCCATATCCTCTTACAGCACTAAAAATTTCATTTTTTAATGGATCATATATTACTGAAATATTTAATTTATTTTTAAAAAATATTGCAATAGAAATACAAAAATTTGGAAATTTTTTTTTAAAATTTTTTTTTCCATGAATTAGATTAACAATCCATACTGGATTTTTAAAATTTTTTAATTTAAAATAATTATATCTATTTAATATGTGATGTTTTGGATAAGATTTTTTAATAATATTTTTAATAATTTGATTAGATTCTTTTATTTTTTCTTTAAATATTTTTTTATTTTTTATATTATAAAATACTTTTTTATCATATATTTGTATTATATTATTTCCTCCTTTTCTTGCTGCTCGAATAGCTATATTTAAAATTGGATGCATATTTTTTCCTATTATGAAATATTATTGTTAAATTATATAATATAAAAAATTTATTATTGATATAATATTAATTTAAAAAATATATAATTTTATTTAAAAATTATGATTTTTAATTTTTTTTTAAATTAGTATAAAAAATTTTTAATATTGAATTTTAATGCATTTTTTATTTTAATTATATTATAAAATAAATAAAATAATTATATAAAAATTAAAAAATTTATAAAAAAAATTATTTAAAAAAACATTTTTTAAGAGGAGTAAAAAATTATTAAAAAAATAAAATCTATTAGAGGTGTTCATGATTATCTTCCAGAAGAATTACACATTTGGAATAAAACTGAAAAAATTTTAAAAAAAATTTTTAAAAACTATGGATATGTTGAAATAAGATTACCTATTATAGAAAAAACAAAATTATTTTATAAATCTATTGGTAATGTAACAGATATTGTTGAAAAAGAAATGTATACTTTTTTAGATAAAAATAAAAAAAATATTACATTAAGACCAGAAGGAACAGCTAGTTGTTCTCGAGCTTTTATTGAAAATAATCTTTCTAAAGATATTAAACAAAGATTTTGGTATTTTGGACCCATGTTTCGTTATGAAAGGCCACAAAATGGAAGATATAGGCAATTTTATCAATTTGGTTGTGAAGTATATGGTTTAAATACTCCAGAAATAGATATAGAATTAATTATTTTATTAAATCGTTGTTGGAAAAAATTAAAAATAGAAAATTATATATTTTTAGAAATTAATTCAATTGGTACTATTGAATCTAGAGAAAATTATAAAATTGATTTAATTAAATTTTTTATTTTAAATAAAAAAAAATTAGATAATAATTCTAAAAAAAGATTATATACTAATCCATTAAGAATTTTAGATAGTAAAAATAAAAAAATTCAAAATTTAATAAAAAAAGCTCCGATTTTATTAAATTATCTTGACAAAAATTCTAAAAAAAATTTTAATTATATATGTAAATTTTTAAAAAAATTAAAAATTTCATATAAAATTAATACTAAATTAATTCGTGGTTTAGATTATTATAATGATACTGTTTTTGAATGGAAAATAAAAAATAAAAAATTTTTATCTCAAAATACTGTTTGTGCTGGAGGTCGTTATGATAAATTAATTAATACTTTAGGTGGTTCATCAATTCCAGCTTTAGGATTTGCTATTGGAATGGAAAGATTAATTTCAATTATTAATGAAAAAAAAAAAAATAAAAAAATAATTTTAAGTGTAGATATTTATATTATTTCTAATTTTAATAAAAAAAATATAGATCATATTAAAATATCTGAAAAAATAAGAAATTTTTTTAATAAATTATATATTGTTCAAGATTTTAATATTGGATCAATAAAAAAAAAACTTATTAGAGCAAAAAAATTTAATTCAAAAATAATAATTATTATTAATAATAAAAAAAATATTCAAATTAAACATTTTAATTCATTTTCTATTTATAAAATTTCTTTTAATAAAATTATAAATTATTTAAAAATTTATTTTAAAAAAAAATAAATAATATTTATAAAATTTATTATTAATTTAGTATTAAATAAGGAATATTCTTATTATGTTTTCAAAAAAAAAAATAAAATCTGATGTAAAATTATGGAATTATTTAAAATATGAAAAAATTAGACAAAATAACACAATTACATTAATAGCTTCAGAAAATTATGCTAGTTTTGAAGTTATGAAAGCTCAAGGGTCTATTTTAACTAATAAATATGCTGAAGGATATTCTAGTAAAAGATATTATGGAGGATGCAAATATATTGATAAAATAGAAAATTTAGCTATTAATAGAGCTAAATCTTTATTTAAATCAGATTATGCAAATGTTCAACCTCATTCTGGTTCACAGGCAAATTTTGCTGTTTATAATGCTTTATTAAATCCAGGAGATGTAATTTTAGGAATGAATTTATCTGATGGTGGTCATTTAACACATGGTTCAAATGTAAATTTTTCAGGGAAATTATATAAATCTATTACATATAAATTAAATAAAAATGGAGAAATAAATTATAAAGAAATTGAAAAACTTTCAAAAAAATATTTACCAAAGATAATAATTGGAGGATTTTCTTCTTATTCAGGAATATGTAATTGGAAAAAAATGAGACAAATTGCAGATAAAATTAATGCATATTTATTAGTAGATATTGCTCATATAGCTGGATTAATTGTTTCTGGATTATATCCTAGCCCAATGAATTATGCTCATGTTGTTACTACAACAACTCATAAAACTTTATCTGGTCCAAGAGGTGGATTAATTTTATCTAATGAAAAAAATAAAATTTTATATGATAAATTAAACAAATCTGTTTTTCCTGGATCACAAGGTGGTCCTTTAATGCATATTATTGCAGCTAAAGCAATAGCATTTAAAGAAGCAATGAATAAAAGTTTTAAATCTTATCAAAACCAAATTTTAAAAAATTCTAAAGTAATGTCTCAATATTTTATAAAAAAAAAATTTAAATTAGTTTCTAATGGAACGCATAATCATTTATTTATAATTAATTTATCAAATAAAAATATAACAGGAAAAGAAGCAGAATTTTTCTTAAGTAAATCAAATATTATAGTTAATAAAAATACTGTTCCAAATGATAAAAAAAAATATTTTATTACATCTGGAATTCGAATTGGAACCCCTGCAATTACTCGTAGAGGAATAAAAGAATTAGAATCTGAAAAAATAGCATATTGGATTTCACATTTATTAAATAATTTTAATGATTATCATAAAAGTATTTTTATTAAAAAAAAAATATTAGAAATATGTAATATGTATCCTATATATTAAGAATAAATATTTTAATATAAACATAAAAAAATAAACTTTTTTATGTTTTTATTTTTTATAAAAAAAATAATATAAAATATATTTTAAAAAATTTTAAAAATTATAAAAAATTATTTATTTTTAATAATTTTAAATTTATTAAATAAATTTATTTTATAAAAAAAATTTTATATTTTTATAATAAATAAATTTAATTTAATGATAAAATTTCAATCCATAATGGTTCTTTTTTTGTTTGTAAACGATTTATTTTAGTTAAATAACCATTTTTTTTATTTATTTTATATATAGAAATAAAATTAGATTTTTGACCAGATACAATTAAATATTTTCCTTTTTTTTCAATTTTAAAACTTCTTGGTTGTTTTTCTGTTTTATAAATTTTAATTAATTTTATTTTTCCTGTATTTTTATTTACATGAAATAATGTAATAGAATGATTACTTCTTTCAGAAGCATATAAAAAATTCCCACATGGAGAAAAATGAATATCTGAAGCCCATTTTTTTTTTAAAATTATATTTAAAATATTTATTTTTTGTATACATATTATTTTTTTAATATTTAATATTTTTTTAATAACCCAAACTGAAATACTGCTATTCAATTCATGTATAATATATAAAAAATTTTTTTTAGGATGAAAAATAATATGACGCGGCCCGCTATTTTTAGAACATTTTAAAAAATTTTTTTTAGATTTAAAAATTTTTTTTATATTTTTTAAATTATATATAAAAACTTTATCTAATAAAAGAGATGTACAAAATATAAATTTATTTTTTTTATCTATAACAGAAGCGTGACAACCTAAAATATTTTTTCCAGTTTGAAAATTTTTTTTAAGAATTCCATTTTTATTTAAATAATGTAAACTAATAGAATTTCCACCATATGAACTATTTAATAAATATTTTTTATTTTTATTTATAAATATATGATTAGGGTTTCCAATAGTTTTTGTTTTTTTTATTTTTTTTAAATATCCTTTTTTATTTATTTTATAAGTTATAATTCTTGCTTTATTTCGTACACCTGCATATAAAATATTTTTTTTATGAAATATTTTTATTGGTTGAATTTCTCCTTTTGTATTAATTTCTTGTATTTTTTTTATTTTATTTGAAGATTTAAATTGAAAAACTTCAATAGTCTTTTTTTTTGGTATGGATACATAAATAATATATTTTTTTAATATTTTCATTTTTTTTTAAATTCTTTTTATTTTATTTTTAATAAATTATATAAATTTATATAAAATTTTTATTTTTTTAAATTTTTTTTTATTTTAAATAAAAATTTTATAATCCATTTTAATTTTTTTTGATCATTTTTAAAAAATTTTTTAAAAATTAATTTATTTTGATTTTTTATTTTCCAAATTTTGTGATTTTTTTTTAAAAATTTAATTAACCATTCAACATTAATTTTATTAGGATAAAAAAATTTTATTATTCCTCCTAAATTATTAAATTTTATTTTTTTTATTTTTATTTTTTTTGATAAAATTTGTATTTTTTTAATTAAAATTAAATTTTTTGAAATTTTTGGAATTTTTCCAAATAATTTAATTAATTTTTTTTTTATTTTTTTTAATTTAAAAATGCTTTTTATAGAAGAAATTTTTATGTAAAAATTTAATCTTGTATTTATGTTAGGTATATATTTTTCTGGAAACAAATGAGGTATTTGTAATTCAATTTTTGTATCTTGATTTAATAAATTTTTAACAGATTTTTTATTTCCTTTTTTTAAATTTTTTATAGCTTTTTTTAATAATTTTAAATATAATTCAATTCCTATATTTTTAATATGTCCACTTTGTTTTTTTCCTAAAATTTCACCAACTCCTCTAATTTCTAAATCATGTGTAGCTAAAGAAAACCCAGCTTTAAAATCTTGTATAGAAGATATATATTGTAATCTTTTTTTAGAATTTTCCGTTATTTTTTTTATATCCGAAACTAATAGCCATGCATATGCTTGATGATAAGATCTTCCAACTCTTCCTCGTAATTGATGTAATTGTGATAAACCAAAATAATCTGCATTTTCTATAATAATTGTATTAGCTGAAGGTATATCCAATCCTGTTTCAATAATAGTTGTACATAATAATATATTAAATTTTTTTTTATAAAAATCTTGCATAATAATTTTTAAATTATTTTTTTTCATTTGTCCATGACTAATTTTAAAATTTCCTTCTGGAACTAATTTACATAAATATTTTAATTTAAATTTAATATTTTTAACTTTATTATAAACATAATACACTTGTCCTCCTCTTTTTATTTCTTTTAATATAGCTTTTCTTATAATTTTATCTGTTTTGTTTTTTATAAAAGTCTTTACTAAAAGTTTTTTATCTGGAGGAGTATTTATAATTGACAAATCTCTTATTCCTAATAAAGACATATTTAATGTACGAGGAATTGGAGTTGCTGTTAATGTTAATATATCAATATTATTAAACATTTTTTTTATATGTTCTTTGTGACAAACACCAAATCTATGCTCTTCATCTATAATTAATAATCCTAAATTATTCCATTGTATTTTATTAAATAAAATTTTATGAGTTCCAATGATAATATCTAATTTTCCATTTTTAATATTTTTAATAATTTTTTTTTGCTCTTTAATACTTTTAAATCTTGATAAAGTTTCAATTGAAATAGAATATTTTAAAAATCGTTTTATAAAATTATTATAATGTTGTTGAGCTAATATTGTTGTAGGAACTAAAATTGCTACTTGTTTTTTATTACAACTTGCAACAAATGCAGCTCTCATAGCAACTTCAGTTTTTCCGAATCCAACATCTCCACATACTAAACGATCCATTGGTTTTGATGAATACATATCATTTAATACTGAATTAATTACTTTATATTGATCTGGTGTTGTTTTAAAAGGAAAACTTTTACAAAATTTTATATATTTTTTTTTATATTTTTTAAAAGAAAAACCAGTTTTAGATAATCTATTTGAATATATATTTAATAACATTGCTGCAGTATCAAATATTTTTTTTGAAATTTTTTTAGTTGATTTAATCCAATTTTCATTACCCAATTTATTTAAACGAACAATATTATTGTTATAATTATTATATATAGTAATTAAATTTAATGATGATATAGGAACATATAATTTATCATTATCTGCATATAAAATAACAAAGTATTCTGATTTTATTCCAGAAATTTCTATTGTTTTTAATCCTTTATATTTTCCTATTCCATATTGAATATGAATAACTAATTGATTAATATTAATATTAAATAAATTTTTTTTAAATATATTTGTTCTAATTTTTTTCATGAAATATTTGAGATAAGTTAAACTGAAATTTTAAATATTAATAAATTTTTTTATTAAAATTATTCAGCAAATTTATACTATACAAAATTTTTTATAATATATAAATATTTTTTAAGATTTTTTATTTTAAAATTTTATATTTTAAAAAATATAATTATAATTATATTTATATGATAAAAATATATGTTAAAATTAATTTATTAAAAATATATTATATTATATATTTTAATTTAATAATAAAAAATTTTAATCATTCATTATAATTAAGAGAAAAAAAGTATGACTATTAAAGTAGGAATTAATGGTTTTGGAAGAATCGGAAGAATGGTTTTTCGTTTAGCTCAACAAAGAAAAGATATAGAAGTAGTAGCTATAAATGATCTTTTAAGTCCAGAGTATATAGGTTATATGTTAAAATATGATTCTACACATGGAAAATTTTTAGAAAAAATAAAAATTAAAAAAAATTCTATTGAAATAAAAAATAAAAATATTCGAATTACTTCTGAAAAAAATTTAAAAAATTTAAAATGGAGAGATTTATCTGTAGATGTTGTAATAGAATCAACTGGATTATTTTTAACAACAAATGAAGCAAAAAAACATCTTTTATCAGGAGCTAAAAAAGTAGTTATAACAGGACCTTCAAGAGATGATACACCAATGTTTGTTAAAGGAGTAAATTTTAATTCTTATAAAGGAGAAAAAATTGTTTCAAATGCTTCTTGTACAACAAATTGTTTAGCTCCACTTGTAAAAGTTATACATAAAGAATTTTTTATGATAGAAGGATTAATGACTACTGTGCATTCTACTACTTCAACACAAAAAACAGTTGATGGTGTTTCTTTAAAAGATTGGAGAGGAGGAAGAGGAGCATTACAAAATATTATTCCATCTTCTACAGGAGCAGCAGTTGCAGTTGGAAAAGTATTACCTGAACTTAATAATAAACTTACTGGAATAGCATTTCGTATACCAACTCCTAATGTTTCTGTTATTGATTTAACTTGTAGATATAAAAAATCTTCTAATTATAAAGATATTTGTTCAGTAATTAAAGAGTATTCAAAAAATAAAATGAAAGGAATAATAGGATATACTAAAGATAATGTTGTTTCATCAGATTTTAATGGATCAGAATTAACATCTATTTTTGATTCTTCTGCAGGATTATGTTTAAATAAAAATTTTGTAAAATTAATTTCTTGGTATGATAATGAAACAGGATATTCCAGTAAAGTATTAGATTTAGTTAAATTAATTTCTTCATAATTTATTTTAAAAAAAATTACATTATTAAAAAATTCAAATAAGGTATATAGTAATTATATATACCTAATTTATTTATTTTTTTATTCATTATAGTAAAAAAATTAATAAAAAATATTATTTTTTTAAAATAATTTTTAACCATTTTTTTATTCTTTTTTGTGTTAATTTTGGTTGTCTATCTTCATCAATAACTAATCCTAAAAAATTGTTTTTATTTATTAATGCTTTAGAAGAATCAAAATTATAACCTTTAGATGACCATTCTCCAATTATTTTTGCTCCTTGTTTTAATACAATATCATATATAATTTTCATTGCATCACAAAAATATTCTCCATAATCTTCTTGATCTCCGCATCCAAATATTGCAACTTTTTTTGTTTTAAAATTTATTTTTTTTAAAGTTGGAAGAAAATCATCCCAATCACATTGAACTTCTCCATAATACCATGTTGAAACTCCTAAAATATATAAATCATATTTTAAAAAATCATTTTTACAAGAAGAGGATATATCATGTACATTAGATTGTTTTCCTATTAATTCATTTATAATTTTAGATACTTTTTCTGTGTTTCCTGTATCAGTTCCAAAAAAAATTCCAATTTTTTTCATTTTATTTTTTCCTTTTTTAAATTTTTATTAAAAAAAACTTTAAATATTTAAAATAGTATATAAAATTTTAAATATTATTAATAATATATAAATATTAAAAAATATATAGTTTATTTTTTTAAATTTTATTGATATTAATTTAAATAAAATTTTTTATAATTTTTTAATAAAAAAATATGGATTATTTAAATATGACTTCTTTAATTTGGTTAAGAAATGATTTAAGAATAGATGATAATAAAGCTTTATATTATGCTTGTAAAAAAAAAAAAGATATAATTGTATTATTTATTTCTACTCCAAAGCAATGGAAAAATCATTCTATGTCTGGAAAACAGGCTAATTTTATTTATAATAGATTATTATATTTACAAAAAAAATTTTTTTCTTTAAATATTAATTTTCTTTACAAAGAAGCAAAAGATTTTAATAAATCAATTAAATGTATTTTATTAATTTGTAAAAAATATAAAATTTCATCTGTATTTTATAATTTTCAATATGAATTTAATGAAAAAAAAAGAGATGATTTATTAAAAATAAATTTATTAAATAATAAAATAAAAGTATATAATTTTCATGATAATATTTTAGTTTCTCCTAATTTAATTAAAAATAATTTAGGAAATTCATATAAAATATTTTATTTTTTTAAAAAAAAAATATTAAATATATTAAAAAATAAAAAAATAATTTGTGTTTCTCAACCAAAAATTAGAAAAAAATTAAAAATTTTAAATAAAAAAAATATAAATTTTAGATTTAAATTTAAAAAATTTAATATAACAAAATTTCCATTTAAAGATAAATTAATTATAAAAAAAATAAATTATTTTTTTAAAAATAAATTTTTTTTATATAATAAAAAAAAAGATTATTTATATTTAAATAATACAAGTGAATTTTCTATATATTTAAATTTAGGAGTTTTTTCTGTTAGAAAATTTTTTTATTATATTTTAAAATATAGTAAAAATAATTATAAAAATTCATATATTTTATTAAATAAATTATTATGGAGAGAATTTTTTAAACATTTAATGTTTTCATATCAAAATCTATCTAAAAATTTATCTTTAAAACCATTTGAAAAAAAAATAAAATGGAAAAATAATCATTTAAAAATTAAAGCATGGAAAAAAGGTTTAACAGGAGTTCCAATTATAGACGCTGGGATGAGACAATTAAAAAAAACAGGTTGGTTAAATAATCGATTGCGCATGATTGTTTCAAATTTTTTAGTAAAAAATTTATTAATTAATTGGAGAATTGGTGAAAAACATTTTATGTTAAATTTAATTGATTCTGATTTTTCTATAAATAATGGAAATTGGCAATGGATATCATCATGTGGAACTGATTCAGTATCATACATTCGAACTTTTAATCCATATATTCAATCAAAAAAATTTGATAATAAAGGAATATTCATAAAAAAATATGTTAAAGAATTAAAAAATGTTCCAATAAAAAATATACATAAACCATATTTATGGTTAAAAAAAAATGAACCATACACAAAATATCCAAAACCTATTATAAATTATGAAAAAAATAAAAAAATATTTGAAAAAATTATAAAAAAATTAATTTAAATTTAAAAATTATGAAAAATACTATTTTAGAAAAAATTATAAATAAAAAATTAAATTCTTTTAAATTTAATGATTGTGTTTATAATGGTTTACAAATTGAAGGTTGTTCAGAAGTAAATAATATTATTACAGGAGTAACTGCATCTCAATTATTATTAAACAAAGCTATTAAATATAAAGCTGATGCTATTATAGTTCATCATGGATATTTTTGGGATAATGAACCAAAATATATTAAAGGATTTTATAAAAATCGTTTAAAAACTATTTTATCTAATAATATTAATTTATATAGTTGGCACTTGCCTTTAGATGCTCATTCTACAATTAGTAATAATTTTTATATAGGAAAAATTTTAAAAATTAATATAAAAGGAATGTTAAATCCTTATTTATGGTGGGGTAAATTTAAAAATTATATTTATGGAAAAAAATTATATAAAATAATTTATTCTGTTTTTAATCGGAAACCAATATATATTTTTGGAGATAAAAAAAAAAAAATATCAAGTGTAGCTTGGTGTAGCGGAAAAGGTCAAAAATTTATTCATCAAGTAATTAAACATAAAATTGATTGTTTTATTACAGGAGAAATATCTGAAGAAACTACACATTATGCAAGAGAATCTAATATACATTTTTTTTCTGCAGGTCATCATGCAACAGAAATAGGTGGGATAAAATTATTAAGTAAATGGTTAAACTCAAATTATTTAGATTTAAATGTTAAATTTATTAATATTAACAATCCAGTTTAAATTTTTAATTTATTTTAAAAAAATATATTTATTTTTTTATAAATTTTAAAAAGAGAATCATATGAAAGAGAAAAATTATAATAAAATTATAAACGAATCTTGGATAAATCCAATTAATCAAGAATATCTTGAAAATATATATCAAAAATATTTAAAAAATAGAAATTCTATTGATTTATTTTGGAAAAAAAAATTTGATAATTTTGAACAAAATAAAAATATTAATAAAAAACAAATAAATTTTAAAAAAAATTCTTTTTTTTTAAATTCTAAGAAAGTTTATAAAATATTAAATTTTTTTAGAAAAAAAGGTCATAAATATTCTAATATAAATCCTTTAAATAAAAAAAATTATAAAAAAAAAAAAAAATTGTTAAATTATTCTTATTTTAATATTTTAAACAAAGATATAAATAAAAAAATTTCAATAAAAGATAATTTAAATTCAATTAAAACATTTTGTAATATAAATAAATTTATAAAATGGCTTAAAAAAAAATATTGTCATACTATTGGTTTTGAATTTTCTCATATAAGTTTAAAAAAAGAAAAAAAATGGATTCAAAATTATATAGAAAAAAAATGGATTAAAAAAAAATTTTGTATAAAAAAAAAAAAAAATATTCTTCAATCTATTATTTATTCAGAAACATTTGAAAAATATATTAATTCAAAATATCCAGGTTATAAAAGATTTTCTTTAGAAGGAAATGATTCTTTAATTCCTATGTTACATGAAACTATTTATTTTTCTATTAAAAAAAAAATTTTAAATTTTTATATTGGTATGGCTCATCGAGGAAGATTAAATGTCTTAATAAACGTTTTAGGAAAATCATCAAAAAAATTATTTAAAGAATTTAATGGAAAAAATTTTAATAATTTAAATAATGGAGATGTTAAATATCATCTTGGATTTTATTCAAAAATTATAACTAAATATGGAACTGGAAAATTAAATTTAGAATATAATCCTTCTCATTTAGAAATAATTAATCCAGTTATAATGGGAATTTCTCGTTCTTATTTAGATTCTTTAAATACATTTGATACTAATAAAGTTTTACCAATTATGATACATGGAGATGCATCTTTTATTGCTCAAGGTGTTATTCAAGAGACATTAAATCTTTCTCAAACACCAGGATATACTGTTGGTGGATCGATACATATTATTATAAATAATCAAATTGCATTTACAACATCTAAAATAAATAATATGAGATCTAGTTATTATTCTACTGATATTGCAAAAATGATTGAATCTCCTGTTTTTCATGTTAACTCAGATGATCCTGAAGCATGTATTTTTTCTATTCAAATGGCTATAAAATATAGAATAAAATTTAAAAAAGATGTATTTATTGATTTAATAGGATATAGAAGAAACGGACATAATGAATCGGATGACCCAACTGTTACTCAACCATTAATGTATAAGATGATTAAAAATCATCCTACTATAAAAAATATTTATTCAAAAAAATTAATTGATGAAAAAATTATTACAGAAAATCAAATTAAACAAATAATATCAAATTATAGAAAAATTCTTGATTCTGGATCTATTGTTTCTGGTAATTATAATTTTTTAAAGTTAATTCCAATAAAAAAAAATAAATATATTAATAAAAATATTTATAAAAAAAAAATAAAAAAAAATGAAATAAAAAAAATATATAAAAAAGTTAACACATTACCTAAAAATTTAAATATTCATCCATTAGTAAAAAAAATTTATTCTGATAGAATAAATATGATAAATTTAGAAAAAAAATTAGATTGGGGAGCTTCTGAAACTTTAGCATATGCATATTTATTAAAAAATGGAATATCATGTAGAATTTCAGGAGAAGATGTAATTAGAGGAACTTTTTTTCATCGTCATGCTATCATTTATGATCAAAAAAATGAAAAAAAATATTCTCCTTTAAAAAATGTTAAAAATGGAAAATTTTTTATTTGGAATTCTGTTTTATCAGAAGAAGCAGTTTTAGCTTTTGAATATGGATATAGTTTAAGAAATAAAAATATTTTAACTATATGGGAAGCTCAATTTGGAGATTTTTCAAATGTAGCTCAAGTTGTTATTGATCAATTTATTAGTTCTGGACAAGAAAAATGGAATCAAACTTCTGGTATAGTATTATTTTTACCACATGGTCATGAAGGTCAAGGACCTGAACATTCTTCTGCTAGAATTGAAAGATATTTACAATTATGTTCGAAAAAAAATTTAAATTTATGTATACCAACTACAGCATCTCAAATTTTTCATCTATTATGTAAACATGTATTTAATAAAAGAACCACTCCTTTAATTATTTTTTCTCCAAAATCTTTATTACGAAATCCATTATCTAAATCTTTATTTTCTGAAATATATAAAACAAATTTTAAAAAAATAATTTTTAATGAAAAACTTTTAAAAAATAAAAAAATAAATAAAATTATTTTATGTTCAGGAAAAATATATTATGAATTATTTGAATATAAAATAAAATTTAATATAAAAAATTCATTATTAATTCGAATAGAGCAATTATATCCTTTTCCAAAAAAAGAAATATTAAAAATTTTTAATTATAATAATATAAATATAAAAAATGTTATTTGGTGTCAAGAAGAACCTCAAAATCAAGGTTCATGGATGTATATAAAAAATTGTTTAGAAAAAATTTTATATAAAAAAATTTCAGTAAAATATATTGGAAGATCAACATCTCCATCTTCTTCTACTGGTAATGTTTATGTTCATCGATTTAATCAATTTGAAATTATTAAAAAAGTATTTGAAAAATAAATTTTTTAAATAAAAGAGATATTAAAAAATGGAAAAAAAAATAAAAATTTTAGTACCCGAACTTCCTGAATCAGTTTATCAAGCAAAAATTATTAAATGGAATAAAAAAATTGGAGATATAATTCAAAAAGATGATGTATTAGTAGATTTGGAAACAGATAAAATTATAATTGAAGTTCCAACATTAAAAAATGGAAAATTAATTTCAATTAATAAATATCCTGGAGATTTAGTTAAAACAAATGATTTATTATGTTATATACAAAAAAATATAAAATATTCTAAAAAAAAATATATAAATGATAAAAATTTATCTCCATCTTTAAGAAGAAAAAAAAAAATACTTGATCAAAAAGAAAATAATACAAATATTCAATCTATTAAAATAAAAAATAATAAACATACTCCATCTATTAAAATAGAAAATAACAAAAATATAAAAAATAATTTTAGTTTAAAAAATAATCAATTAAAAATAAAAAAAATTATTGAAATGTCAAGTTTTCGTAAAAAAATTTCTGAAAAATTAGTAAAATCAAAAAATGAAACAGCTATATTAACAACATTTAATGAAGTTAATATGGATTCAATAATAAAAATTAGAAAAAATTTTGGAGATTCATTTCAAAAAAAACATGGAATTAAACTTGGTTTAATGTCTTTTTTTGTAAAATCTGTTTATTTAGCATTAAAAGAATATCCTCAAATTAATACTTCTATAAATAAAAATAAAATAATTTTTTATGATAGTTTTAATATAAATATTGCTATTTCAACAAATAGAGGATTAGTTGCTCCAGTTTTATTTAATGTTGATCAAATGACTATGGCTGATATTGAAAAAAAAATAAATTTTTATTCTATTCAAGGTAAAAATGGAAAGCTTACAATGAATGATTTAAATAATGGAACTTTTACTATTACTAATGGAGGAGTTTTTGGATCTTTATTTTCTACTCCTATTATTAATTCTCCTCAAACAGCAATATTAGGAACTCATACAATTAAAAATAGACCAATTGCGACTAAAAAAAATAAAATTAAAATAGCTCCAATGATGTATATTTCTCTTTCATATGATCATCGATTAATAGATGGAAAAGATTCAGTAGGGTTTTTAATGAAAATAAAATATACTTTAGAAAATTTTATGAATATAGCTTTAGATATATAATATTTTTATATATTATTTTAATAAATAAAATTTTAATATAATATTTTTTTATTAATATTTTAATATTTTATATTTAATATAAAATTTTTACTAATATAATTTTTTTGCAATAGATTTTAAAAAGAATTATATTAGTATAATAAAAAATTATTTAATTTTGCTTTAAAAAAAAGGAAATTATTTATGACATATAAAGTAATATTTTTAAGACACGGAGAAAGTGAATGGAATGAATCTAATAAATTTACTGGATGGAATGATGTTTGTTTAACAAAAAAAGGAAAAAAAGAAGCAAAACAAGCTGGTAAAATTTTAAAACAAAATAATATAAAATTTGATATAGCTTATACTTCTGTATTAAAAAGAGCCGTTTATACTTTATGGATTATATTAAAACAAATAGAACAACCATGGATAAAAATAAAAAATACATGGAGATTAAATGAACGACATTATGGTTCATTACAAGGATTTAATAAAGAAGAAGTAATACCATTTTATGGAAAAAAAAAAGTTATAGATTGGAGAAGAAGTTTTAGTGTAATTCCTCCTAAAATGAAATCATATAATGATCATTTATCTGGATATGATATTAGATATTCTTCTATGGAAAATAATAAATTTCCATTAGGAGAAAGTTTAAAATGTACTTTAAAAAGAGTTCTTCCGTATTGGAATAAAATTATTTTACCTCAAATGAAACAAAATAAAAAAATAATTGTTGTAGCTCATGGAAATTCTTTAAGAGCATTAATTAAATTTTTAGATAATATTAATGAACATGATGTTCCAGATTTAGATATCCCAACTGGAAAACCTATAATATATAAATTTGATGAAAAATTTAATCCTATAAAATATTATTTTTTATAAAAATAGATCAATATTTTTTAAATTTTTATATATATTTAAAATTATCAATTATTTATATAAAATAAAAAATAAATAAAAAAAAGTAAAATAAAGGAAAAAAAAATGATTAAAAAAATAGCAGTTCTTACTAGTGGAGGAGATTCTCCAGGAATGAATGCTGCTATTCAAAGCATAATTCACTCATCTTATAAAAATAAAATAAGAATTTTAGGAGTTTTAGATGGTTATTTAGGTTTATGTCAAGATAATATTATAAAGTTAAAAAATAATTTTTCTAATATTATTAATCAAGGAGGAACTATTTTACGAACTGCAAGATATAAAAAATTTAATCAAAAAAAAGAAAGAAAAATAGCAATTAAAAATATGAAAAATAGAAATATTGATGCATTAATAGTTATAGGAGGAAATGGAACATATATAGGAGCAAATAAATTAAATAAAATGGGTTTTCCATGTATTGGTATTCCTGCAACAATTGATAACGATATTTTAGGAACAGATTATACTATTGGTTATAATACAGCATTAGAAACAATTGTTAAATCTATAGATAAATTAAGAGATACTTCTTCTTCTCATCAAAGAATTTCAATTGTTGAAATAATGGGTAGAAATTGTGGAGATTTAACTTTATTTTCTTCTCTTGCTTGTTGGTGTGAATTTATAATTACTCCAGAAATTTTATATAATGAAAAAAAACTAATACATAAAATTAAAAAAAGTATTAAAAAAGGAAAAAAAAATATAATTATTGCGATTACAGAAAAAATTTGTAATGTTCAAAAATTAGCAAAAAATATTGAATTAAAAATAAAAAAAGAAACTAGAGCTACAATTTTAGGTCATATTCAAAGAGGAGGTTCTCCAGTAGCTATTGATAGAATTTTAGCTTCCAGAATGGGTTTTTATTCTATACAACTTTTATTAAAAAACAAATTTGGAAAATGCATTGGAATACAAAATAATAAAATTATTAGTCATAATATTAATGATTTATTAAAATTTAAAAAAAAAAAATTTAAAAAAAAATTAATGTTTGTATCTAATAATTTATATTAAGATGTATTATCATTCTTTATTTATATTTTTAATTTAGAAGATATTTTAATCATTTTTTTAAAATTTTTAAAATTTAAAGATCCTGAACCAATTAAAACTCCATCAACATATTTTTGATTTATTATATTTTTTATATTATCACAAGAAACAGATCCTCCATATTGCATATATACTTTAATATCTTGAAAACTATTTTTTAAAATATATTTTTTTATAATTTTTAAAATTTTATTAATTAAATTTGGGGATGCTGTTTTTCCACTACCAATAGACCATCTTGGTTCATATGCAATAATTGAATTATTAAAAGCTAATTTTCCACATTTTAAAAAAATAGAATCAATTTGTTTTTTTAAAACTTTATCTGTTAATCCTAATTTTTTTTCTTTTTTTGTTTCTCCAATACATAATATTGGAATTATTTTATTTTTTTTAATAGAATTAAATTTTTTTGCTATTAATTTATTATTTTCATTATGATTTTCTCGTCTTTCAGAATGACCTAAAATAACATATTTTATACCAATTTCTTTTATCATATTTGCAGATAATTCACCAGTAAATGCTCCAGTTTCATGATAATCTATATTTTGAGATGCAAAAAATATTTTTTTATTATTGATTAATTTTTTCATTTGTTCAATATATATTACTGGAGGAGACATTATAATTATATTATTTTTTAAATATTTTATAATATTAGAAGTAAAATATTTTGAGAATTTATTTACTAATGCTTTATTTCCATTTAATTTCCAATTAGCTATAATAATTATTTTTTTCATAAATTTCTCTTTTTATAAATGTTAAATTACAACAATATTTTTAAAAATTATTTAATTTATAGTATTTAAAAGTATAGTATTTGACTTTTACGTACTATAAATTTTTATTTATAAAATTTTTTTAAAAAAAAATTATTCAAAATTTTTTGCATCAGTAAAAGCATTACTCATGGTATTAGAATAATTTTGTTTATTATTATCAGAATTTTTATTGTTTTTATTTTTTTTATTTAAAAAAGATAAATATACAATTCTTTTTTTTCTATCTATACTATGTATAATAAATTCTAATATTTTTTTATTTTTTAATTCTTTTATTTTTTTTTCTATATCTTTTTTATTAAGTTTTGAACACTTCACAATTCCAACAATATTATTTTTAAGAGAAATTGTTAATTTTTCTTTTAAATTATAAGATTTTAAAACACCTAAAACAATAGAATTTTTTTTATGTTTTTTTATATATGAATTAAATGGATCTTTTTTAGTATGTTTAATACTTAAAGAAATTCTTTCTCGTTCTGAATCTACTTGTAAGACTATTGCAGAAATTTTATCTCCTTTTTTAAATTTTTTTACTGCTTGTTCTCCAGTAATTTCCCAATCTATATCAGATAAATGAACTAATCCATCTATTCCTCCTTTTAATCCTATAAATATTCCAAAATCTGTAATTGATTTAATTATTCCTTTAACTTTTACTCCTTTTTTATTAATTTTAGAAAATTCTTTCCATGGATTTTTAGTACATTGTTTTAATCCTAATGAAATACGTCTGCGTTCTTCATCAATATTTAAAATCATTACTTCAATTTTTTCATTTAATTTTACTACTTTAGATGGATGAATATTTTTATTTGTCCAATTCATTTCAGATATGTGAACTAATCCTTCTATTCCTTCTTCAATTTCTACAAAACATCCATAATCTGTTAAATTAGTAATTTTTCCACTAATTTTAGATTTTTCTGGATATCTTATAGAAATATTATTCCAAGGATCCTCTCCTAATTGTTTTAATCCCAATGAAACTCTTGTTTTATCTTTATCAAATTTTAGTATTTTTACTAAAATTTCTTCTCCAATACTAACTATTTCATTAGGATGTTTTACTCGTTTCCAAGCCATATCAGTAATATGTAATAAACCATCTACACCTCCTAAATCAATAAATGCACCATAATCTGTTAAATTTTTTACAATTCCTTTAATTTCCATTCCTTCTTTTATGTTTTTTAATAATTGTTCTCTTTCAGCTCTGTTTTCTGATTCAATAACAGCTCTTCTAGATACAACTACATTATTTCTTTTTTGATCTAATTTTATAACTTTAAATATTAATTTTTTTCCTTCTAAATGAGATGTTTCTCTAATTGGTCTAATATCTACTAAAGAACCAGGTAAAAAAGCACGAATATCATTTAATTCAACTGTAAATCCACCTTTTACTTTTCCATTAATTATACCTTCTATATTTTTAGATTTTTTATAAGTTTTTTCTAAAATTAACCAAGATTGATGTCTTTTTGCTTTTTCACGTGATAATATCGTTTCTCCAAATCCATTTTCTACAGAATCAAGAGATAATTTTACTTTATCTCCAATATTAACTTCTATAACTCCTTTTGAATTTTTAAATTGCTCAATTGGTATTAAAGATTCTGATTTTAATCCAGAATCAACTAAAATATTTTCTTTATTAATTGAAAGAACAATTCCTTTAATAATAGATCCTATTTTTGTTTGAGTAGATTTTAATGAATCTTGAAATAATTGTGAAAATGATTCTTTCATATTGTTTTATACTTTTTTTATTTAAAACATTTAAACTTTTTAACATCAATGTTTAAAAAGTTTTTTAATAATCCTATTTACTTTTCCTTGTTATAGGTTGTTTTTTTAATTTTTTATAAATATATTTTAAAGTAAATTTTAAAGTATCTTTAAAATTCATATTTGTTGAATCAATAATTATAGCATTTTTATCAGGTTTTAAAGGACATACACTTCTATTTTTATCTCTATTATCACGTTTTTTCATTGTTATAATTAATTTTTTAAAATTAATATCAAGTCCTTTAGATTTCATTTCTAAAAAACGTCTATTTGCTCGTTCTTTAATATTTGTAGTTAAAAATATTTTCAATATTGCATCTGGAAAAACAACTGTTCCCATATCTCTTCCATTAGTAACTAATCCTGGAAAAATTCTAAATTTTCTTTGTTCATTTAATAACCATTTTCTTATATAAGGAAAAATAGCAATTTTTGAAGATATAATAGAAATTTTTTCAGAACATAATATGTTTGATATATTTTTTTTTTCAAAAATTATTTTTATTTTATTATTATAATATTTAAAATTAAATACTATATTTTTTAAAATAGGAATAATATTTTTTTCATTTATTGATATATTATATTTTATAATATAAAATGCAATAATTCTATATAGATATCCGGATTCTAAAAAGTTCCATTTTAATTTTTTTGAAATAGCATAAGATAATGTACTTTTACCTACCCCACTCGGTCCATCAATAGTTATTACAGGAATTATTTTATTCATTTATATATCTTTTTTTTAAAATTTTAAAAAAATGTAATTTTATAAAATTATTTTTAATATTTACATAAAGAAAAAAAATCTGAAAAAAAAGTTGGAAATGTTTTATTTATACATTTTGGATTTAAAATTGTAACGGATTTTTTAGATAAACACACTAATGAAAAACACATTGCCATTCTATGATCATTATAAGTTTTAATTTCTACTTTATTAAATTTTTTTGGTGGTTTAATTATTAAAAAATCTTTTCCTTCTTTAATTTGTGCTCCAACTTTTTTTAATTCAGTTGACATAGCATGCAAACGATCTGTTTCTTTTACTCTCCAATTATATATATTTCTAATAATAGTTTTACCTTTTGCAAATAATGCGGTTATAGCAATTGTCATCGCTGCATCAGGAATATGATTCATATCCATATCTATTCCTTTTAATTTATTTTTTGTACATTTAATATATTTTTTTCCTAAATAAATTTTTGCTCCCATTTTTTTTAAAACAGAACTAAATTGTATATCTCCTTGTATACTATTTTTCCCAATTCCATTAATTTTAACTGTTCCTCCTTTTATTGCTGCAGCAGATAAAAAATAAGAAGCAGAAGATGCATCTCCTTCAATATAATATTTTTTTGGAGACTTATAAATTTGGTTTCCTAAAATAGAAAAAATTTTATAATTATCATTTTTTATAATTATTCCAAAAGATTTTATCATTTTTATAGTAATATCTATATATGGTTTAGAAACTAATGTTCCAATAATAAATATTTTAGTATTTTTTTTAGCTAATGGAGAAGAAATTAAAAGAGCAGTTAAAAATTGACTAGATATACTTCCATTTAAATATATTTTACCACCTTTAAAATTTCCATTAGTTTGAACTGGAAGAAAATTTTTTTTTTTAAGATACGTAATTTTTGATTGACCTTGAATTAAAGCTTGAACTAAATGTTTAATTGGTCTTTTTTTCATTCGTTTATCACCAGTAATAATAATATTATTATTTTTTATTGATAAAACTGATAAAAGAGAACGAACTGCTGTTCCAGCATTTCCTAAAAATAAAGTTAAATCTTTATTTTTTGGGAATTTTAATCCAGAACCATATATATTACATATAGTATTGTTTTTTGAAAGAATATATTTTATTCCTAATAATTTTAAAGCATTTAACATATACTTTACATCATCACTATATAAAATATTTTTTAAACAAGTTTTTCCTTTAGATATTGCAGATAATAACAAAGCTCGATTTGTAATACTTTTAGATCCAGGAAGAAATATTTCTCCTTTAATTTTTATAGGAGAATTAATAATAATTTTTTTTTTATTTTTCATAATCAACCATTTGTTAATATTATTAATAAATTTATTTTAAAAAAATTTTATAATTAATTTTCATGTTTATATTTTTTTTCAAAATAAGACATAAATTTAACTAATAATTTAACTCCATCAATTGGCATAGCATTATATATAGAAGCTCTCATTCCACCAAATAATTTATGATTATTTAAAGCATATAAATTATTTAAATTTGATTCTTTTAAAAATAAATTGTTCAATTTTGAATTTTTTAATTGAAAAATAACATTCATACATGATCTATTTTTTTTTGTTATATTATTAATATAAAAATCACTATTATCAATTTTTTTATATAATAGTTTTGCTTTTTCTATATTTCTTTTTTCTATTTCTTTTAAACCTCCTATTTTTTTTAACCATATAAATACTAAATTTGATAAATACCAAGAAAAATTTGTTGGTGTATTATAAATTGAATTATTTTCTAACATTATTTTATAATTTAAAATAGATGGAATATATTTATTTTTTGATTTTATTAATTTTTTTTTAATTATTATAATAGTAATACCAGATGTTCCAATATTTTTTTGAGCACTAGCATAAATTAAAGAATATTTTTTTATATTAATTTTTCTAGAAAGTAATGTTGAAGAAAAATCTCCAATTACATTTTTTTTTTTAAAATTTGGTTCTTCATTAATAGATATTCCTTCAATAGTTTCATTTGGACAATAATGAATATATTTTGATTTATTATGAATTTTCCATTTTTTCATAGGAAGAATAAATTTTTTTTTATTTTTTATATATGAAACATTAATAATATTTGTATTACAATATTTTTTTGATTCTTTTGCAGCTTGATAAGACCAATGACCACTATAAATATAATCAACTATATCTTTTTTTTTTGTCAAATTCATTGGAATTGAAGAAAATTGACCTCTCGCTCCTCCATGACAAAATAATATTTCATAATTTTTTGGTATATTTAATAAATTTCTTAAATTTTTTTTTGAATTTTTAATAAGTTTTAAAAATTCTTTACTTCTATGACTAATCTCTAAAACTGATGATCCAATATTATTCCAATTAAAAAATTCTTTTTTTGCTTGAATCATAACTTCAATTGGTAACATAGATGGTCCAGAACTAAAATTATAAATTTTATTCATATTTTTTACCATTTTTTTTTTTATTATTTTTAAAAATTTTTATTAAATTTATGAAAGAAATTTTAATCCATTCATATATTTATCACGTAAAATTTTTGGTATTTTAATTCGTCCATCTTTTAATTGATAATTTTCAATTATTGCAGCTAAAGTTCTTCCAATAGCTAATCCAGATCCATTTAATGTATGCACATATAAATTTTTTTTTTTTTTATTATCAAAATAACGAGCTTTCATTCTTCTAGATTGAAAATCTAACATATTAGAACAAGAAGAAATTTCTTTATAAGATTTTTGAGAAGGATACCAAACTTCTAAATCATATGTTTTAGAAGATGAAAAATTTGTTTCTCCAGAACATAACAATATTTTTCTATATGGAAGTTTTAAAAGTTTTAATACTTTTTCTGCATGTGATGTAATTTCTTCTAAAGCTTGATTAGATTTTTTAGGATGAGTAATTTGAACTAATTCAACTTTATCAAATTGATGTAATCTAATTAATCCTTTAAAATTTTTACCATAAGATTTAGATTCGTATCTAAAACATGGAGTATTGGCAACAAATTTTTTTGGTAAATCAGATTTTTTTAAAATTGAGTTTTGAACTAAATTAGTTAATGGAACTTCAGCTGTAGGAATTAAAAAATAATTATTTTTATTATGTTTTTTATTTGAATTAATATGAAAAAGATCTGAACTAAATTTAGGAAATTGACCAGTTCCATACATACTATTTTTATTAACAATATATGGAACATAAACTTCTTGATATTTATGTAAATTTATATGAAGATCTAACATAAATTGACCTAATGATCTATATAATTTTGCTAAACTTCCTTGAATAATAGTAAAATTTGACCCGGAAATATTTACAGATGCGTTCCAATTAAAACCATTTATTTTATTTCCTAATTGAATATGATTTTTATTTAAAAAATTATTTTTTTTGATCTTTCCATATTTATATATTATTTTATTATTACATTCGTTTTTTCCAATAGGTACATCATTTAATAAAATATTTGGTATATTTACAGAAAAATAATATATTTTTTTTTTTATATCTATAAATTTTTTTTTATATTTATTAATTTTTTTACTTAATTTTATATTTTTTTTTTTAAACTTTTTTTTTTCTAATTTAATATTTTTAGAACTTCCAATAATTTTTGAAATATTTTTTTGAATAGATCTTAATTTTTCACTTTTTATTTGTATTTTTTTTCTATTTCTTTCTAATTTTTTAAATTTTTTAACATCTAATATAAATCCTTTTTTTAATAATTCTAAAGCAATTTTTTTTGTTGATTTTCTTAAAATTTTTGGATCAATCATATATTATTACTCATAATGATGTATTTTTTATAAAAAATTTTTGTATATAAATATATTTTTATAAAATTTTTCTATAAAAATATTAGAAAATATATTTTTATATAAATTTATTTAATTTTATTATACTATAATTAATTAAATGAATAAAAAATACATTATAAATACTTAATAAAAATATTAATATGAAAAAAATAATACATAATAAAATAATCATAATTGGATCTGGACCTGCAGGATATACTGCTGGAATATATTCTGCAAGAGCTAATTTAAACCCAATTATAATTTCAGGAAATCTTCCTGGAGGTCAATTAACTAATACAAATATGATAGAAAATTGGCCTGGAGATTATAAAACATTAAATGGAATAAAATTCATAAATAGACTAAAAAAACATGCATTAAAATTTAATACAAAAATTATTAATGATCATATTATTTCTGTAAATTTTCATTCTAAACCTTTTATTTTAAATGGAGAAATAAATAAATATACTACTAATGCTGTAATCATAGCTACAGGAGCTATTCCAAAATATTTAAATATTAATTCAGAAAAATTATTTTTAGGAAAAGGAGTTTCTACTTGCGCAATATGTGATGGATTTTTTTACAAAAATAAAATTGTTTCAGTTATTGGAGGAGGTAATTCAGCATTAGAAGAAGCATTATATTTATCCAATATTGCAAAAACAGTTCATTTAATTCATAGAAGAGATGTTTTTACAGCAGAAAAAATTTTAATTAATAGAATATTAAAAAAAATAAAAAATAAAAAAATTATTTTTCATAAATCTTTTATAGTTAAAAAAATTATTGGGGATTCTATAAAAGTTAAAAAAATAAAAATACAATCTGTAAAGAATAAAGAAATAATTAAAATTAATTTATCTGGAGTTTTTATTGCTATTGGATATAAACCAAATACAAAAATATTTAAAAAAAAAATAAAAATGAAAAATAACTATATTACTTTAAAAAATTCAAAAAAATATTTATCACAAACAAATATTCCTGGAATTTTTGCTGCAGGTGATGTTGTTTATAATTCTTATAGACAAGCTATTACTGCATCATCTAGTGGATGTATAGCTTCTTTAGATGCAGAAAAATATATCGAACATTTATAAATAAATTAAATTTTTTTATAAAATATATTAAATAGAATATATTAAAAAAATAATATATAATTAAAAAAATAAATTTAAAAAAAAAATAAAGAGAATATAAATGGTTAAAGAAAAAAATATTGAAATGCAAGGAACAGTAATAGATACATTACCTAATACAATGTTTCGTGTAGAATTAGAAAATAAACATGTAATTATAGCTCATATTTCAGGAAAAATGAGAAAAAATTATATTAGAATTTTAACAGGAGATAAAGTTACTGTTGAATTAACATCATATGATTTAACTAAAGGAAGAATTATATTTAGAAGTAGATAATTATTTTAAAAAAATTATTTTAAAAATTTTAAAATATCCTTTCAAAAAAAAAAAAAAAAAAAAAAAAAAAAATATTTATTTTATAAAAAATATATAAAAAAAATAAAAAACTTTTATTTATATAAAAAATTTTATAAATTAATATTTTTTAAATATGTTTAAAAATTTATTAAAAATATTTTAAAATATTTGTTTTTTTTAAAAAAAAATTCATTTTTTTTAGGATTATTATGCGAACTGATTATTGTGGAAAAATTAATAAAAAACATATTTCTAAAACAGTAAGTATTTGTGGATGGATTGATAAAATACGAAATATTGGAAAAATAATTTTTGCAGATGTACGAGATCGAGAAGGAATTGTTCAAGTTCTTTTTTTATCTAAAGAAAAAAATGTTTTTCAGATAGCTGAAAAAATAAAATTAGAATATTGTGTTCAAATTTTTGGAACAGTACAAGAAAGATCTAATAATAATAAAAACTTAAATATGTTAACTGGAGAAATAGAAGTCGTTGCATTTAAATTAAAAATTTTAAATACTTCAAAAAAATTACCTTTTGATCCTGATAATTGTAAATCACAAAAAACACTTTTAAAATTTCGTTATTTAGATATTAGAAAATCTAAAATTATTAAAAATCTTAAAATTAGACATTTAATTACAAAATATATTATAAAATTTATGAATTTTAATAATTTTTGGAATATAGAAACTCCTATATTAACTAGTTCTACACCTGAAGGAGCTCGTGATTACTTAGTTCCAAGTCGAATTCATATTGGAAAATTTTATGCTTTACCTCAATCTCCTCAATTATTTAAACAATTATTAATGATTTCTGGAATAGATAAATATTATCAAATAGTAAAATGTTTTCGTGATGAAGATTTACGATCAAACAGACAACCAGAATTTACACAAATTGACATAGAAGTATCTTTTATGAATGAAATAAAATTATGTAAAATAATTGAAAAAATGATTATTTTATTATGGTCAAAAATTAAAAATGTTCAATTAAAAAATATTAAAAAGTTGTCATTTCATCAATCAATAAAAAATTTTGGAACAGATAAACCTGATTTAAGAAATCCATTAAAAATAATTGATATTAATGATTTATTAAAAAATACAAATTTATTAAATAATTTTAATATTTTAAAAGAAAGAATAGTAATTATAAAACTTCCAAATGGAATGAATTTATTATCAAAAAACATAAATTTTTATACAAAAGAATTAAAAAAATATAAAATTCAAAACTATGAATTCATAAAAATAAAACATCAAAATATAAAAAAAAAATACTTTAAAAAAAGTTTTTTTAATAACTTAAATTTAAATATTATAAAAAAAATTTTTATTCGAAATAAAATATATAAAAATGATATTTTAATTTTTATTCATGATTCTAAAAAAAAAATTAATAATTGGTTTAGTCAAATTCGGGATTCAATAGCTATGGATTTAAATTTAATAAATAAATCAGATTGGTCTATAGTTTGGATTACAAATTTTCCAATGTTTAAAAAAATGTTAAATGGAAATTTTTCTCCTATGCATCATCCATTTACTGCTCCTATAAACAATAATATATCTGATCTTTTAAAAAATCCTGAATCATCTATTTCAAAATCATATGATTTAATTATAAATGGTCAAGAAATAGGTGGAGGTTCAGTTAGAATTAACAATAAAAAAATGCAAAAAGCTGTTTTTAAAATAATTAAATTAAATGATACAAAAAAATTAAATTTTTTTTTAAATTCTTTATCTTATGGAACCCCTCCTCATGCTGGAATTGCTTTGGGATTAGATCGAATTACTATGTTATTAACTAATAGTATTAATATTAGTGATGTTATTGCATTTCCTAAAACAACTTCAGCAAATTGTTTAACTACTGGAGCTCCGGATTTTTTAAATAAAAATGATTTAAATATATTAGGAATTAAATTAAATAAAAATAAATTAAATAAATAATTTATTCTTCATACAAAAGTAAATAAAAAATTTTTTATTTTTTAAAAAATAAACTAAATATGAAAATAATTGATAAAATTAAAACAATAATTGGACTAATTGGAATTAAATAATAATAAGATATAAAAATTCCTAAAGTTAAAGAAAAAATACTTAATATAATTGAAATTATCACTGAATTTTCTGGAGAATATGAAAATTTTTGAGAAATAGAAGTTGGTATAACCAACAATGAAGTAATTAATAAAACTCCAAAAAATTGAATAGAAATGCCAATTGTAAAGGCTGTTAAAAACATTAATATAAAACGAATAAGATAAACATTAATTCCATTGATTTGAGCTAAATCAGAATTAACTATTATAAATAAAAATTTTTCCCAAAAGTAATATAATGTCATTAAAATAATTATGCTAAAAAAAAATATAATAAAAATATCATGTACACATATTTTTGATAAATCTCCAAATAAATATTTTGGAATATCAATATTTTTATTTTTTGAAATAATATTTAACAAAATAATACCAATAGATAATGATATATTTGTTAAAATATTTACTATTGCATCAATTTTAATTTTTGAATATGTTTCAATAAAAAAAATACATAATAAAAAAAATATAATTAAAAAAATATTTAATATAAAATAGTTAAAATTGAATATATAACTTAAAGAAACCCCTAAAAATAAAGAATGCGATAAAGAATCTCCAAAAAAAGACATCCTTTTCCATACTATTAATGCTCCTATAGGAGAAGAAATTAATATAATAAATATACCAATAAACCATTCAAAAAATAATTGTTTATTCATAAAATATTTAAACTCTTAAGAAAATTTTAAAAATTATGTTCATGATTATGATTATGATTATAAAAAGCAAATTTTTTTATTTTAATAGATCCAAACATTTTAATAAAATTTTTATTTTTTGATATTAATTTCGGTGTACCAGAACAACAAATATGTTTATTTAAACAAATAACTTTATCTGTTTGATTCATAACAAAATTTAAATCATGAGAAACTATTAAAATAGAACATTTTAATTTCAATTTTATTTTATAAATTAATTTATATAATTTAATTTGACCTAATAAATCCATTCCTTGAGTAGGTTCATCTAAAACTAAAAAATTAGGATTATTTAATAAAGCTCTAGCTAATAAAACTTTTTGAATTTCTCCTGCAGATAAATTATTTAAATATTTATTTTTTAATTTTTCAGCTCCTACTTTTTTTAAATTTGATATAATTATATTTTTTTTATATAGATTAGACATAATCATAAATTTATAAACTGTCATTCGAAATGGAATATTTAAATCAACATTTTGAGGAACATATCCTATACGATGTTTTTTAAAATAAATTATTTTTCCTGAACTTTGTTTTTTTAATTTTAAAATTATTTTAATTAATGTTGATTTTCCAGCACCATTTGGTCCAATTAAAGTTAAAATTTTATTTTTTTCTATACATAATGAAATATTTTTTAATATTGTTTTGTTATTTTTTTTTAAAAAAATATTTTTTAGAATGATCAATTTAATTTTCTCTATAAATTATATANTNTNANANANANANANANTTTAAAAAATTTTATTAAAATATTACTTTTAAAATACGATTAGTATTAGTATTTCCAGGAATTCCTTTGATATCTCCTTGAGTAATTATAACTATATCATTTAATTGTAAATAACTATTATTATATAATATTTTTATTGCTTCTTTTGCAGCTTCTAAACCTTCTTTATGTGTATCAAAAAATACAGGAATAACACCTCTATATAAAGAAGTTAAATTTAATGTTTTTTTATTTTTTGATAATGCAAAAATAGGAAGACCAGAACTAATTCTAGATGTAATTAATGGAGTATTTCCAGATTCTGTCATTGTAATTATTGCTTTAACTCCTTTTAAATGATTAGCTGAATACATAGCAGACATAGAAATAATTTCTTCAATATTATTAAATGACATATTAATTCTATATCTTGAAATATTTATACTTGGAACTTTTTCTGCCCCTTTGCATACTTTAGACATTATTCTTACTGTTTCTACTGGATTTTTTCCAGAAGCAGTTTCTGAAGATAACATTACCGCATCACTTCCATCTAATACAGCATTTGAGACATCCATAACTTCTGCTCTAGTTGGAATAGGATTAACAATCATAGATTCCATCATTTGAGTAGCTGTTATTACAACTCTATTTAATTGACGAGCTTTTCTAATAAGTTTTTTTTGCATACCTGCTAATTCAGGATACCCAATCTCAATTCCTAAATCACCTCTTGCAACCATTATTGCATCTGAAGATAATATAATTTCTTCTATCACTTTATCTGTTTTAACGGATTCAGCACGTTCTAATTTAGCAATAATTTTTGCTGAACTTCCTGCTTTAATCATTAATTCTCTTGCAATTTTTAAGTCTTTTGAAGATTTTGGAAAAGAAACAGCTAAATAATCTACATTAATTTTAGAAGCAATTAATATATCTCTTTTATCTTTATTAGTAATAGATCCTGCATTTAACCCTCCTCCTAATTTATTAATTCCTTGGTTATTTTTTAAAACACCACCTATTAAAACTTTTGTTTCAACTTTTAATTTTTTAACATTTAACACTTTTATTTGAATTTTTCCATCATCTAATAATAAAATATCATTTACAGATATATCATTAGGTAAATTTTTATAATTAAATCCTACTTTTTTTGTATTTCCTAATTTATTTTTATAAAAATAATCTAATAAAAAAAAATCTCCTTTTTTTAGAAATATTTTATTTTTTTTAAATTTTGAAATTCTAATTTTTGGACCTTGTAAATCTCCTAAAATAGCTACATTACTTTTAGTTTTTTTAATAATTTTTTTTGCTTTTTTTATTCTAATAATATGTTCTTCTGAAGTTCCATGAGAAAAATTTATTCGTAAAACATTTGCTCCAGATAAAATAATTTTTTTTAATACTTTACTTGAATCTGTTGATGGTCCAAGAGTTACAACAATTTTTGTTCTTCTAATTCGTTTTAACATATTTTTTCCTAAATATTTATTGTATTCTTTTAAATATATTAATTTTAAATATAATATAAACAAATTTTTTATAATTAAATAAAAATTTATATTATTTTTATATATAAAATAATTTATATTATATATGAGTATATAATTCAAAATTTATTAATTAATTTAAATATATTATAAAAAAATAATTATTATATAGTAAATATAATAATTTTTATTTTTATATAAAATATGAACAAAAATAATAAAATTTTTATATATTATATAATATGATTTACTTAAAAAGTAGTTTTGATATAAGAATATTTATACTTTAATAAATAGGATATTATAGTGTTTGATAAAAAAATTAAAAAATATGATTTAATAATTTTTGGAACAAAAGGTGATTTAGCAAGAAGAAAGTTATTTCCTGCTTTATATCAATTAGAAAAATTATTAAAATTATATAAAAATACAAGAATTATTGGAATTGGAAGAGCTAATTGGACTCAAAAAAAATATAAAAAAATAATTAAAAATTCAATCGAAAATTTTTCTAATATTAAAATAAAAAAAAAAATATGGATAAAATTTAGTTCTAGATTATATTTTTGTAATATTGATGTAAATAATATATCAGATTTTTATAAATTAAAAAAAATTTTAATAAAATCAAATAAAATGAGAATTTATTATTTTGCGATACCTCAAAATACTTTTAAAAATATTTTTAAAGGATTAAAAAAAATAAATTGTAATACTTCATCTGATAGAATTATTTTAGAAAAACCTATTGGAAATTCTTTAAACACATCAAAAAAAATTAATAATCAAGTAGGAAAAAACTTCAATGAAAAACAAATTTTTAGAATAGATCATTATTTAGGAAAAGAAACAATTTTAAATTTAATATCTTTAAAATTTTCTAATTCTATTTTTTTTACAAATTGGAACAATACTACAATAGATCATGTTCAAATTACAATAGCTGAAAAAGTAGGAATAGAAGGAAGATGGAGTTATTTTGATAAAACTGGACAAATGAGAGATATGATTCAAAATCATTTATTACAAATATTATCTATTTTAACAATGTCTACTCCTATTAATCTTGAATCAGATAATATTAGAAATGAAAAATTAAAAATTTTAAAATCGTTAAGAATAATAAATGATAAAAATATTAATAGAAAAACTGTGAGGGGGCAATATACATCTGGATTAATTGATAAAAAAGAAATACCAGCATATATTAATGAAATAGATGCAGTTAAAAATAGTAATACAGAAACTTTTGTATCTATTAAAGCTAATATAGATAATTCTCAATGGTATGGGGTTCCTTTTTATTTAAGAACTGGAAAAAGATTACCAATTAAACATTCTGAAATTGTTATTTATTTTAAAAATAATAATAATAATTTATTTTATAAAACAAAAAAATTACCATTAAATAAAATTGTTATTCGATTACAACCAAATGAAGGATTAGATATTTTTATTATTAACAAAATACCTAAATTAGATTCAAAATATAAATTAAAAGAAATAAAATTAAATTTTAATTATAATAAAAGTTTTAAAAAATATAGATTATATGATGCTTATGAAAGATTATTATTAGAAAGTTTTTTTGGATCTCAATCATTATTTGTTCGAAGAGATGAAATAGAAGCATCATGGAAATGGATAGATTCTATTATTAATTCTTGGAAAAAAAATAATTCTAAATTAGAATTATATAAAGCAGGAACATGGGGACCTAAATCTTCAGAAAATCTTTTAAAAAAAGATGGAAGAGAATGGAATAAAATTAATTAAATTATATTGAATTCATAATAAAATATGTTATAAAATTATACATTTAATAAAATTTAATATAAAAATTTTTATTAATTTTAAAATTATTATTTAAAATAAAAATTATGTATTTATAAAATTTTTAATATAAAAATAAAATTTGTTCTATTAAATTATTTTAAACAAAGGATAATAAATGATTCGAGTGTTATTATTTTTATTAACAAATTTAGCAGTAACAATTATTTTATGTATATTATCTTTTTTTATTGGAATACAAAATCATAATCTTTACATGTTTATTATTTCAACATTTATATTTGGATTTAGTGGATCATTTATCTCTCTTTTATTATCAAAAAAAATAGCTCTTCTTTCTATTAAATCTTATATAATTAAAAATCCAAGAAATAAAACAGAAAAATGGTTATTAAAATTTATAGAAAAACAAGCAAAAAAATTAGAAATTAATACTCCTGAATTAACTATATATACATCTAATGATATAAATGCTTTTGCAACTGGACCAACAAAAAACTCTTCTTTAATTGCATTATCAGATAAATTAATAGATGTAATGAATAAAAATGAAATTAAAGCAGTTATTTCTCATGAAATTACTCATATTTCTAATGGAGATATGGTAACTATGACTTTAATTCAAGGAATAGTAAATACATTTGTAATTTTTTTATCAAAAGGAATTGCTTATATTATATCTTATATTTTTTCAGATAATAAAAATAACGGAAATATTTTTATAAAAAATAATATTATTACTTTAATTTTAACATTATTTTTAGAAATTTTATTTGGAACTTTATCAAATTGTATTACAATGTGGTTTTCTAGAAAAAGAGAATTTTATGCTGATGCTGGATCAGCAAAAATTGTTGGAAAAAAACATATGATTTCTGCATTAAAAACAATAAATAATCATGTACAAACTTTTATAAAAGAAGAAAATCTTGCTACATTATCTATTCATGGAAAAAATAAAAAATTTTTAAATTTATTTATGTCTCATCCAACTATAAAAAATAGAATTAAAGCTTTAAATAATAAAACATATATGTAAAGATATTTTATCTTCATAAAAGAAAATAACTATTATTTTCTTTTATGAAATTTATTAATTAATTATTCTAATTTATTAATTAATTTAGTAATAATGTTAAACATTGTTTTTTATTTCAAAATCCTCTATGATAGAATAATTAATATTTTTATATAAATTTTATTTTTAAAAATTAAATTATTTTAAAAATCAATAAAATATAAAATATATTATAAAATAAAATTTTTTAATATCTTCTATGTAAATAATATATATTTATGTAATACAAATTTTTTTTCAAGGAAATTTTAAATGTCAAAGATTAAAGGCCAAGTAAAATGGTTTAATGAAGCAAAAGGTTTTGGATTTATCACTCCTGAAGATGGTAGTAAAGATGTTTTTGTTCATTTTTCTTCTATTCAAGGAGAAGGATTTAAAACTTTAGCTGAAGGTCAAAATGTAGAATTTGAAATTCAAGAAGGTCAAAAAGGCCCATCTGCTATAAATGTTTTTTCAATATAATAAAAATTATTTATTTAAATTTTATTAAAAATTTTTATAAACATTGAAAATTTTTAAAAAAACCTCTGTTCAGAATACGGAGGTTTAAAAATAAATTTTTTAAAAGCCAATGTTAACAAAAAAAAAACTATTAATTTTATTATAAAATATTATTTTATAAAAAATTTTATAAAAATTTAAAATTTTTAAAAATATTTTTTTATTATTAAATATAATATAATTAAATATAAATTTTTTCCTATTTTATGGAGAATTTAATGGGATTTACTTTAAACCCGTCAGCTTGGACTGGTTTATTAGCATTAATAATTATTGAAATAGTATTAGGGATGGATAATATAATTTTTTTAACTATATTAGTTAAAAAATTACATCCTAAACAAAGAAAAAAAGCTAAAAATATTGGTCTAATTTTATCTCTTTTTATTAGAATATCTTTTCTTTCATTAATATCATGGTCTACATCTCTTACTAATCCTTTTTATTCTAATCAATATATTACTCTCTCTGTCAGAGAAGTTATTTTTCTTACAGGAGGAATTTTTTTATCTTTTGTTTCATTATTAGAATTAAATGATAAATTATGTAATAGACATGTTAAAGAAAATAAAAAAAAAAATTATTCAAATTTTTGGTTAACAATTTGTCAAATAGTTATAATGGATTCAATTTTTTCTTTAGATTCAATAATTACAGCAATTGGAATAGCAAATAATATAATTGTTATGACTTTAGCAATTATAATATCTATGTGTTTTATGTTATACGTTTTAAAATCAATAAAAAAATTTATTCATAAATATAAAGCAATAGTTGTTTTATGTTTAGGTTTTTTATTAATGATTGGAATGAGTTTAATATTAGAAGTATTAGGTTTTTATATTCCTAAAACATATTTATATACAGCTATTGGATTTTCAATATTTATAGAAGTATTTAATCAACTTTCAAAATATAATTTTTTATTATATCAATATACTAGACCAATTCGAACAAGAGTTTTAGAAAAATTTTTACAAATTATTAAAATAGAAAAACAAAAAACTAAACATATTAAAAACGAAAAAAAAAATAAAAAATATTTTTCAAAAGAATATAGTAATTTTAAAAAAGAAGAAAAATATATGATTTATAGCCTTTTAAATTTAGCTATTAGATCAATTAAAAGTATGATGACTCCAAGAATAGAAATTTCATGGATTAATATTAATAAACCTATTAATGAAATAAAAAAAAAACTTTTAGATACTCCTCATAGTTTATTTCCTATTTGTAAAGGAGAATTAGATAAAATTATTGGAGTAGTAAGAGCAAAAGAATTGTTATTTATTATAGAAAATAATAAAAATATTTTAAATTTTGTATCTAAAAACAAACCAATTATTATTTTAGAAACATTAAATCCTATAAATTTATTAAAAATATTAAAAAAATCAAAAGGAAATATTATTATTGTAATAAATAAATTTAATATAGTTCAAGGTTTAATTACTCCTTTAGATTTTTTAAAAGCTATTGCTGGAGATTTTCCAGATGCAGATGAAACTCCAGATATTATTAAAGAAAAAAATAGTTGGTTAGTAAAAGGAAGTACAGATTTACATTCATTAAAACAATTTTTAAACATAAAAAATTTTTTTAAAGTTCAAACAACTCATGCTTCTATAGCAGGTCTTTTAATTGAAACAAAAGGAGAAATTCCTTCTAAAGGAGATATTATTAAAATTTCTTCATTAAATTTTAAAATTATTAAAGTTACAAATTATACAATTAATTTAATTCGAATTACAAAAAAAAATAAAAAAAAAAAGAAAAATAAAACAAAGAGAATAAAATAAATATTCAAAAATAAACCTATAATTTATTCATAAATTTTATATGAATAAATTATAAAAAATATTTTCTCATAATTAAAAATTAATATATGAAATTACTTACTTTTTATAATTCTAAAAAAATTTGTTCAGTTGCTATAAAATATAATAATAAAATAGATTATATTTATGAATTTTCAGAAAAAAATAATCATTCAATAATTTTATTAATGATTAATAAAATTTTATTAAAAAATTTTATATCTTTAAAAGATATTAATTATATTGCTTTTTCTAAAGGACCAGGATCTTTTACAGGAATTAGAATTGCTATTATAATTGCTCGAGGACTATCTATTGGATTAAATATTCCATTAATTGGTATATCTACATTAAAAATTTTCGCAGAAAAAGGTAAACATATAACTAAAAAAAATAAATTTTTAATTATAACAAAAGCTAATAAAACAAATATTTATTTTGGAAAATATATTTATAAAAAAAATAATATTTTTTTAATAAATAAAGAAAAATTTATATCAATTCAATTAGCTTTGTGTAAAATAAAAAAATTAAAAAATTGGATTATTATAAAAAATTTTAATTCTATAAAATTTAACTCTATAAAAAATATAAAAATATTAAATATAAAAAATATTAATGCGTTAGATATTATTCCTATAGCATTACGATATATTAAATTTAAAAGATATAAAAAAAAAATAATTGTTCCAAATTATTTACAAAATAAAATAATTTAAAAAAAAATAATATTTTTTAAAGAAATTAAAAAATTAATCTGAAAGTTTAACATTCAATTCTAATATAGATATATCATTATTTTTTTGACAATATTGAATTTTAATAGATTTTTTATCAATTTTAATATACTTACAAATAACTTTTAATATTTCTTTTTTTATTTTTGGAATATAATTTGGAAAAACATTATTTTTTCTTTGTTCAGCAACAATAATTTGTAATCTTTTTTTAGCAATAAAAGCAGTTTTTTTATTTCTAAATAAAAAAAAATTTAATAATTTCATTCTTTTATCTCCCAAATAAACGTTGGAAAAAATTTTTTTTCTTTTTTATAAATTTAAATGGAATATTTTGTCCTAATAATCTTTTTACAACATCTTGATAAGAAACCCCTGCAATAGATTGAGTATTTAATATAATTGGAATACCTTTATTTGATGCTTTTAAAATATTTTCATCTTCTGGAATAATTCCTATTAAAGGAATTCTTAAAATATCTAAAACATCTTTAGAACTTAACATATCTCCTGAATCAACTTTTTCTAGAGAATATCTAGTTAATAATAAACTTTCTTTGACTGGTTTTTTTTTTTCTTTTGAACGTTTAGATTTAGATGAAATTATCCCTAATATTCTATCTGAATCTCGTACAGATGAAATTTCAGGATTAGTTGTAATAATAGCTTCATCAGCAAAATATAATGCTAATACAGCTCCTCTTTCTATTCCTGCTGGAGAATCACAAATAATAAAATCAAATTTCATTTTTTTTAATTCTTTAAAAACAAAATCTACTCCTTGATAAGTTAAAGATTCTTTATCTCTTGTTTGAGATGCTGGAAGAATAAATAGATTTTTTGTATATTTATCTTTAATTAAGGTTTGATTAATAGTTGATTCTCCTTGAATTACATTAATAAAATCATATACTACTCGACGTTCACAACCCATTATTAAATCTAAATTTCTTAACCCTACATCAAAATCAATAACAACTGTTTTTTTTCCATATTGAGCTAAACCAGTAGAAATAGATGCACTTGATGTAGTTTTTCCAACTCCTCCTTTTCCAGATGTAATAACAATAATACGTGTCATATTTAATATTTCCTTTAATATAAATATTGATATAAATTATAATTTTTTTATTTGAACTACACCATTTTTTAAATATATTTGAGCAGATTTATTTAATATATTTTTTGGTATAGAATCCATAAGACAATATTCTCCAGAAATTGATAATAATTCAGAAAATAACTTTGTACTAAAAATTTTTCTAGTATTATCTCCATTAGCTCCTGCTAAAGCTCTTCCACTTAATTTTCCATAAACATGAATATTTCCATCTGCAATAATTTCTGCTCCTTCATTTACATTATTTGTAATAATTAAATCTGATTTTTTTGCATAAATTGTTTGACCAGAATGAATAGTATTTTTATAAAAAATACTTTTATAAAATTTTTTTTTAAATTTTATTTTTTTTTCTTTAATTAAACTTTTTGTATTTGAAAACACAGGAAAACCTGAATCTATAATTTTTTTTTTTAAACTTAAATTAAAACATTCACTTATTCCTAAAATAATAAAATTATTTTTCAGAATTATTTTTTTTAATTTATTCCAATTTAACTCTCTTTTAAAAAAAGATAAATTTATAATAATTGGTGCATTATTAAAAAAACTAGGAGATTCATTAATTTTTTTTTTTAATGCATAATTTATTAATTCTAATTTATCACTTTTTAAATATAGAACTAAAGTTGTAAAAATATTTCCTTGAAATTTAATTGGCATATGTATTTTTTTTAAATTTATATTTTTTTTTAAAATTTTTTATATAATAATATTTTATATTTTAATAAATATGATAATTTTTTATAAAATATTTTTTATTTTAAATAATATTCATAAAAAAAAATAATATTTATAGTGATTTAAATAAAATAAAATATAAAAAAATAAATTTTTTTATAAGGAGAAAATTTTTTTGAAATTAAGTAATTCAAGTAAATTAATTTTAAATATTAAACATATTTTTTATAATAAAAAAGTTTTATTTTCAGGAAATATACAAGATTCATTACCTGAAATTTTAAAAACACAAAACAGCGGAGTTCATATTCAAAAATATCATTTTTTAAAATATTTAAAAAATATTAATAAAAAAAAATTATTCATTAATTTTTTAATTAAAAAAAAAATAATAAAAAATTATAATACAATTATTTATTTTTTTTCAAAAAATAAAAAAGAATCATATTTTCAATTAAAAAATATTACATCCATTATTAAAAAAAAATCAAAAATTTTTCTTGTTGGAGAAAATAAAAGTGGAATTAATAGTTTTATTAATTTGTTTAATAAAAAATTTAATTTTAAAAAATTAAATTATGGAAAAAAATGTGTCATTTATTATACAATAATTAAACAAAATAATATTTTTATTTTAGAAAATTTTTATAAAATACATTATTTTAATAATATTAAAATTCAATTTTTACCAGGAGTATTTGGATATAAAAAACTTGATGAAGGAAGTAAATTTTTAATATCAACATTCTCTAAAAATACAATATTTAATAAAAAAATTCTTGATTTATGTTCTGGATCTGGTTTTTTATCAATTTTATTATTAAAATTTAATAAAACAAATAAAATTACTTTATCTGATAGTTGTTTAAAATCCATTCAATGTTGTAAAAAGAATTTCAAAATAAATAAATTAAAAGGAAAATTTAAAATCAGTGATTTATATTTAAATATCAATAAAAAATTTGATTTAATTATTTCTAATCCCCCTCTTCATGACAATTTAAAAAAAACATTTTTTTTATTAAAAAGAATTATTAATGAATCTATTTTTTATTTAAAAAAAAAAGGAGAATTAAGAATAGTAATTAATAAATTTTTTTCAAATTCTAAAAATTTAAAATATATTTTTAAAAAATTTAATATTTTAAAAAAAAATAAAAATTTTATAATTTATCAAAAATTTAAAACATAAAATTATTAATAAAATTTATTTTATTACCCGAAGCGGGACTCGAACCCACAAAGTTATAAATAACCGAGGGATTTTAAGTCCCTTGTGTCTACCAATTTCACCATTCGGGCTTATTTTTTATAAATTTTATAAGGCGCACCTCGGAATCGAACCGAGTTATACGGATTTGCAATCCGCTGCATAATGCCAATCTGCCAATGCACCAAAAATATAATTTTTAAAAATTTAAAATTTATATAACTTATATATATAATAAATAACATTATAATGTCAATACATCTTTTAAAAAATTTTTTTTATAGATATTTTAAATTATATTTTATATAAGTATTTATTTAAAAATTCAAATATATATATAAAATAAAAATAAAAAAAAATATAAAAAAAAAAAAAAAAAAAATAAACTTTACATTAATATAATTAATATATTATTATATATTCAATTTATTTTTTTAAAAATTTAATCAAATAAAAATATTTTTAAAAAAATATTTTTTTATAAAATTTGGAGGGATGGCCGAGTGGTTTAAGGCAGCGGTCTTGAAAACCGCCGATGAGAAATTATCCGAGAGTTCGAATCCCTCTCCCTCCAAAAAATTTATTAAATTTTTTATTTAAAAAAATATTATATTTTTTTAAATTTTATCTTTATAATAAATTTTATTTCATTCCTAGAAAAAAAATAAATTAATTAAAAATTAAAACAATAATTAATATTTAAATATTTAAAACTGAAATGTTTTTAATAAAATATTAGGTATAATATTTTTAAAATTCCATGTAAAATTAAAATTTATAGAATGAATATCATTATATTGAAAAGAATCACTTGTAAAATTATATATCTTTTTTTTGTATTCAACTCTAGAAGATAAATGATTATTTATTTTATATTCTATACCTGCACTCCATATAGGAAATAAATTATTTCTAATAAAATATCTTGGATTTGTTTGATAATTAATATCTAAAATATTATATAAATTGTAAGATAATCCAGCACTTCCATATAAATCTATTTTTTGAGTTACTGGAATTGTCAATTTTGTTGCAAATTCTATATTTGGTTGAGGATAAACAGTATATTTCTTAAAGGTAAAATGAGAAGCATCATAACTTCTTTTTTTAATAGGTTTAATATGTGTATTTTTGTTAGAAATAGGATGTTTAGGTTTTTTTACTTGTTCTACAGGATATAATCTATCAACTAATGGATTTTTTCTTCTTTCTTTTTCTTTATTTAATTTACTTTCTTTAGATTCTTGTTCATCTACATTTTTAAAATACAATGTGTTTGAATTATGATTTTTTTCATCATCATTTATAGAATTTAATTTTATAGGAAAACTTACAAAAGGATTATTATAACTTAATTCAAATGAAAAATATTTATTTTTTCTATAACCCATAAATAATCCAAATGAAGATTGTTTCCAAGAATTTTTATATGAATCACTTACGTTTAATAAATCAATCCAAGTAGCATTATTTGGTTGTACAAGAATACTACTAGATCCAATATAAAATGGATTAAAAGGAATTTCATTTTCTGCTTGAGCTGTTGAAATACTACTACCCAATAAAAGAGAAAGAAAAATTAATTTATGTTTCATATTTATACTCTCCGCATTTTATAAATTATTTCAGATTGATAAATTTATAATATATCATTTTATAATAAAATTTTTAAAAAATTTATAAATAAAATATTTTTTAAATATAAATTTAATTTATTTTTTTTTTTATAAAAATAATAATTTTAAAATATTATAAAATAAATGTTAAAATAATAAAAGAACAAATAAAATTTTATAAAATTTTTTTTTTAAAATTAAAAAAATAAATCAATCATATTAATAATTTTTTTTAAAAAACTCTTAACTATAAATAAAATAATTTATTTTATAAAAAAAATTTTAAATCTATATAAAAAATATCTATTAAATTTTTTTAAAAAAAAGTATAATGTTAATATAAATACTTTAAAACTTATTTTTTAAAAAATGTTTTAAAGTAAATATTTTATAAATTATTATAAAACTTTCAATGGGTTTTAAAAAAATGAATAATTCTATTAAAAACAATTCTATTTTAAATACTATTAACTGTAACAAAAATATATACAATAAAAATTTAAACAAAAAAAATTTAGATAATAATATAAAAAATAATTTTTTAAATATTATCTTAAATAAAATAAAAAATAATAATTATGATTATAGTGTTTTAAAAAATAATTGCACATTAAATTCAAATAATTTTAAAAATATAAAAAAATTATATAATGATGAAAATAGAATAGATACATTTAAAGATGATAATGAAACAACTGATTATTCTTCTTTACTTCATAAAACAGTTATGATTGAAACATCAGAAGTTATTCTAACAAATCCAATTGTAGTTGGAGTAAATATTCCTAGAGATGCAGAAGATCTTCGATTAGTTATTTCAGATGATAATAGAAATATTATTTTTTCAAAAGATTTAGGCCCTGCATGTAAAGGAGAAAATATATATTCTATTGATAGAAACGAAATTGATAAAAAATATTATAGTTTAAACGACATTTTTCCTTCAGTATATAATTTTACAATAGTTGCAAAAAATCAATATGAAATTGTTCCATCTACATGTTTTAGTTCAGCTAAAATTATAGGAGTGATTGAATCTCATAATAATTTATTATTAAATTTAGGTCCTTTAGGATTATGTCCGTTTACTAATATGGTTAAAATATTGAAATAAAAATATAAATTTTTATATATTAAATAATAAAATTTTTTAGAAATGTAAAAAAATTTTTATTTTATATAATAAATAATTTATACAAAAAAATTTAGTTTTTTAATTTATAAAAATAACCTATTTTATTTAAATATATTAAATTTTATAGGTTATTTAATTTAAGGAAATAATTAAAATAAAATATTAAAAATTTTTTATTTTTATATTAATTAATATTAATAATTATTTTTTTTAAAATTTTATTATAATTTTAAAAAAAATAATTTATATATAAAAAATAATTATTATTACTTTAATTTAAATAAGTATTATTTAAATTAATAAAAATTAAATATATAAAATTTTAAAAAACAATTAAATTTAATAAAATTTATTACATTTGTTACAAATTTTTTTAATATCTAAAAAATTATTATAAAGTTTTTGTCTAGATATCTCTAATAATCCAAATTTAGATATTTTTCCAATTTTAATTTTAGAAAATTCATTTCTAGATAATTTTTTAAAATAATTTTCAATTTTTTTTATATTTTTTTTATTAGACATATTAATAAAATCTATAATAATTATTCCTCCTAAATCTCGTATTCTTAATTGTTTAATAATTTCAAATATAGATTCAAAATTTGTATTAAAAGCTGTTTCTTCTAAATTTTTTCCTTTATTTGAATGACATGAATTAATATCAATAACTGTTAATGCTTCTGTATAATCAATTGTAAAACAAGCTCCTGAAGAGAGAAAAACTTTTCTTTTAAATATATTTAAAATTTGAAAATTAATTTTATAAAAATTAAAAATTTTTATATTATTTTTAAAAATTTTTATTTTTTTTAAAATTTTTTTTTCTTTAAAAAAAAATAAAAGTTTTTTTATTTTATTAAAAAATAATTTATTATTAATAATAATTTCATTAATATTATAAATAATGATATTTCTTATGATAAATAAAACAATATTTTTATTATTATTTATTTTAATAGGAAATATTTTTTTTTTTTTTTTTATAATCTTCAAATTTTTTATTTGAAAATCACAATCTAATTGAATATCATTAATAGTTTTTTTTTTTGCAGAAGTTCGTAATATAATTCCCATATTAATTGGAATTTTTAACTTTAAAAGAATTTTTTTTAAATTTTTTCTATATTTCCCAACAATTTTTTTAGAAATTTTTTTTATATCAGGTTTATTAAGAATTAAAATAGAATATAAACCAAAAAATTTAATAAAAGTAGTTACTAAAGAACATTTATTTTGATGTTCTTCTTTTAAAATCTGTATTAATATATTTTTTTTTAAATTTTTATTAAAAATATTTTTAAATGGTAAAAATCCATATTTATTTTCTCCATAATCTATAAAAACAGCATTTAAACTATTTTCTATAGATTTAATTTTTCCAATATAAATATTATTTTTTTTATTTATATCTAAATTTTTTACAAAAAAATTATATAAATCTTTATTATAAACAATTGCAATTTCTATATTTTTTTTTACAACATTAATTAACATTCTTCTCATAAAAATAAACTCTTTTTTTATTATAATAAAATTAATAAATTAAATATTAATATAGATATTTTAATATTCATTTTAAAATTAATTTTTATAAAAATTATATAATTAGGTAATTTCAATGAATTTAAAAAAAACAAAAGTATTTTATGAAATAATTAATAAATTTTCAGAAAAACAAAGAATTGATAATTTTCTTATGAAAAAATTTAAAAAAATTCCAAAAAGTAAATTATATAATATTATAAGAAAAGGTAGAATAAGAATTAATAAAAAAAGAGTAAAAGCAAAATACAAATTAAATATTGGTGATATAATTAGAATTCCTCCATTAAAAATTTATAATATTAAAAATAAAAAAATAAAAATCAATACAATTCAAAAAAAAATATTAAATAATATTTTATATGAAGATAAAATTATTTTAATTCTAAACAAACCATCTGGATTATCTGTTCATGGTGGTAGTGGAATTCATTGTGGAATTATAGAAAGTCTTAGAATACTAAGGCCTTTAGATAAATATTTAGAATTAATACATAGATTAGATCGTTTTACTTCTGGTATATTAATGATTGCAAAAAAAAAGTCATCTTTAATTTATTTTCATAAACAATTTAGAAAAAAAAATATTGAAAAAAAATATATTTCTATTGTCCATGGAAAATGTTTATTTAAAAATAAAGTAATTACTGCTTCATTAAGTAAAAAAAATATATTAAAAAAAAAAAAAATGGTATTTATAGATAAAAATGGTAAAAAATCTCAAACTATTTTAAAAACATTAAAAACAAATAATTTATATTCTTTAATTTCAATAAAACCAAAAACTGGAAGAACACATCAAATTAGAGTTCATTCTTCTATAATAGGTCATCCAATATTGTTTGATAATAGATATGGAAATAATAAATTAGATAAAAAATTTATATATAAAAAAATTAAAAAAAATCTTTTTTTACATTCGAAAAAAATATCTTTTATTCATCCAATATATAAAAAAAAAATGGATATTATTGCTCCATTAAATAAAAATTTTAAAAAAATTATAAAATTATTATTTTAAAAATTTAAAAAAAAATTACTACTTGAATAATTTTATAATTTATATATATAATAGTTATAAAATACTAGTAATATTAAGGAAAAAAAATGGCTGTTCAAAAAAGTAAACCAACACGTTCTAAAAGAGGAATGCGTCGATCACATGATTCATTAAAAAAAAAATTAAATTTAATTTCTATTGATAAAAAAACAAAAGAAACACATATTAGACATCACATGACAAAAAAAGGATATTATAAAGGTAAAAAAATTATTTAAAAAAATATATTAAAAATAAATTTATGATAAAATTTGCTATGATTTTTCCAGGACAAGGAAATCAAGATATAAGAATAATAAAAAAACTATATAATAATTACTCTATAATAAAAAAAACATTTGATAAAGCATCAGAATATTTAAAATATAATATTAAAGAAAAAATTTTTAAAAAAAAAATAAATAATACTGTAACATCACAAATTGAAATTTTAATTATTTCAATTGCATTATTTAATTTATGGAAAGAAATAATAGGAATTAATCCAAAAATTATGACAGGTCATAGTTTAGGTCAATATTCTGTATATGTATGTAGTAAAATATTAAAATTTTCTGATGCAATTAAAATAGTTAAATATAGAGAAAAAATTATGAAAAAAAAACAAGGTTGCATGAATGTAATTATTGGACTAAAAAAAAAAAATATTATAAAAATATGCAAAAATTTTTTATTAAAAAAAAAAATTTCTATTGCTTGTATAAATTCAAAAAAACAAATAATTATTACTGGAAAAAAAAAATATGTTTATCAAGCTTCTTTAAAATTAAAAAAATTTGGAGCAAAATATATTATTGATTTACCAATAAAAACTATTTCTCATTGTTCTTCTATAAAAAAAATAAAAAATTTATTATTAAAAAAATGTCAAAATATTTCTTTTAATAATCCTAAATTTTTAATTTTAGATAGTGTTAAAATAAAATTTATAAATAATTCTATAAAAATAAAAAATTATTTAATAAATCAATTATGTCATACAATTCAATGGAAAAAAACAATTGATTTTATATTATTAAATAACATTAAATATTTTTTAGAAATTAATTCATCTAATATTTTAAATAAATTAAATCAAAATAAAATAAATTATTTTCCTTTAAATATAAAAAATATATTTAATTTAAAATAAAAAAATATGATAATGAATAAAAAATATGTTTTAATTACAGGAGCTAGAAGTGGTATAGGAAAATCTATTTTAAAAAAATTTTTAAAAAAAAAATATATCATAATAGGAACTTCTAGAAGTCAATATGGAGTAAAAAAAATAAAAAATTTAGTAAAAAATAATGGTTTTAGTATAAAATTAAATGTTAATCATCCTAATTCAATCAAATCATTTTTAAATTTTATACAAAAAAAAATAAAAAACATAGATATATTAATTAATAATATTGGATATTTATCAGATAATTTAATTACAAACATATCTAAAAAAAAATGGAATAAAGTAATCAATATTAATTTAAATTCTGTATTTTATATTTCAAAAATAATAATAAAAAAAATGATTAAAAATCGTTATGGAAGAATTATAAATATAGGATCATTAGTTGGGCATATAGGAAATGCTGGTCAAATTAATTATTCTGCTTCAAAATCAGCTTTAATTGGTTTTACTAAATCTTTAGCATTAGAAGTAGCTAGTAGAGGAATTACAGTAAATTTAGTTTCTCCTGGATTTATAAAAACAAATATGTTAAAAAAACTTACTTCTATTCAATTAAAAAAATGTTTAAAAAAAATTCCAATGAGAAAATTTGGAAAACCAAAAGATGTTTCTAATTTAGTAAAATTTTTATCTTTAAAAAAATCATCATATATTACTGGGCAAACATTTCATGTAAATGGAGGAATTTGTTTTTTATAAAACATTTTAAAAATTAAGGAATTTTATGAATATAAAAAAAAAAGTAAAAAAAATAATTCGTAAATGTTTATCTTATAAAAAAAAAATAAAAAATAAACATTTTTTTAAAACAGATTTAAATGCTGATTCTTTAGATATGATTGAAATTATTATGTCAATAGAAGAAAAATTTTCTATTAATATTTCAGATAAAGAATCTTCAAAAATTAATACAATAAAAAATTTAATTAAATTAATTAAAATAAAATTAATTAAAAAACAATAATTTTTTTTTAATTTTTTTATAAAAAATAAAAATTATATATTATGTTAATATAAAATACAAAAAATAAATTTTATAAATAATTTCAATTAAAATATTTTTGTATAAAAATTTCTATGAAAAAAAATAAATTTATAGTTGTAGAGGGAATGGAAGGATCTGGAAAAACTACTGCATGTAAAAAAATAAAAAAAATTCTTTTATCAAAAATGATTAAAAACGTTATCATAGTCAGACAACCAGGAAGTACATTTATTTCTGAAAAAATCCGATCATTAATTAAATCTGATTATAAACATGAAAAATTAAATAAATATTCTGAATTATTATTGTTATATTCTGCTCGTTTTCAATTATTAAAAAATATCATTCAACCACAATTAAAAAAAGGAAACTGGATTATTTCAGATAGACATAATTTATCTTCCATTGCTTATCAAAGAGGAGGTCAAGGAATTCAAAACTCTTTAATAAAAAAATTAATTAAAATTACAAATAAATTTGCTAAACCTGATTTAACAATTTTTTTTGATGTGAATCAAAAAATTGGATTAAAACGAATTTCATTTCGTTCAAAATTAGATAGAATAGAAAAAAAATCATATCTTTTTTTTTCTAAAGTAAGAAAATATTATTTAAAATATATATCATTAGAATCAAAAAAAATAATAATTAATGCAAATTTAAATTTAAAAATAGTGAATAAAGTTCTTAAAAAAAAATTAAATCATTGGTTAAAAAATATTAAATGAAAATATATCCATGGTTAAAAAAAACATATAAAATTATTATTAATCAATTTATAAAAAAAAAATTACATCATGCAATAATGATTCGATCTACAATAAAAATAGGATCATCACAATTAATCTATTTATTATGTAAAAAAATTGTATGTATTGAATCAAATAATTTATTTAGTTGCAATACTTGTCATAATTGTACATTAATAAATTCTAAAAATTATCCAGATCTTTATATTTTAATTCCTGAAATAAATAAAAAAACAATTGGTATTGAAGTAATTAAAAAATGTATAGAAAAAATTCAAAATACTTCAACTCTGGAAAAAAATACAATTATTTGGATTCCTAAAATTCATTTATTAACGGAATCCGCAATAAACTCATTATTAAAAATATTAGAAGATCCTCCAAAAAAAACAATATTTATATTAGATTATTATAATTCTTTTAAATTGAAAAAAACTTTTAAAAGTAGATGTATAATTTATGATATTTTTCCTCCGTCAGAAAAAATTGGAATATCTTGGCTAAAAAAAAAAATAAAAAAAAAGAAAAAAAATTTATTTATATCTTTACGTTTATCAGAAAATTCACCTATTTTAGCAAAAAAAATACTTAAAAATTCAAATTGGAAAGAAAGAAAAAAATTTTTTAAACAAATTAAAAAATCAATAAAAGAAAAAAATTTATTTAAATTAATTAAATTTTTTAAAAAAAATTTATTAAAAAAAATTTATTGGATATATACATTAATATTAGATTCTATTAAATATCATTATTATAAAAATTCTAAATTAATAAACCTTGATCAAAAAAAATTAATAAAAATTTTAAATAAAAAAAATGATCTTAAAAATTTATATCTTATAATTGATATCTGGAAAAAATGTTTTTTTTATTCAAAAAATATACCTAATGTCAATAAAGAATTTATTTTATTAGAACCATTAATAAAATGGGAAAAAATATTTAAATTTTTATAATTAATTTATTTCAAATTTAGGAGAAAAAAATATGTTTTTAATAGATTCACATTGTCATCTTGATAAATTAAATTTTAATAAAAACAAATTATCAAAAATACTTAAAAAAGCATACTCTAATAAAGTTAAAATAATATTATCAATTTCTATATCACTTAACAATTTCAAAAAAATAAAAAAATTATTAAAAAATAATAAATATAAAATTTTTTATTCATGTGGAATTCATCCATTACATATAAAAAACAAAAAAAATATATTTAAAAAATTATATAAATATTCTAAAAACGAAAAAGTTATTGCAATAGGAGAAACAGGATTAGATTATTTTTATTCAAAAAATAATATATTAGAACAAAAATACTTTTTTTCTAAACATATAGAATTAAGTAAAAAACTTAATAAACCAATTATTATTCATTCAAGAAATTCAGGAAAAGATATAATTAAAATTTTAAAAAAAAATGAATCTCATAAATTAAAAGGAATATTACATTCTTTTAATGATAATTTAAAAATTGCATTACAACTTTTAGATATGAATTTTTATATATCTTTTTCTGGAATGATTACATTTAAAAATTCTAAAGCATTACAATCAATAATTAAAAATATACCCTTAAATAGATTACTCTTAGAAACAGATTCTCCTTATTTAACACCTGAGCCTTATAGAGGTAAGGAAAATCAACCTTCCTATATATACTATATTGCAAAATATATTTCTAATTTACTTAAAATAGATATAGAAGAATTAAGTTATATTACTAAAAAAAATTTCTTTAAATTGTTTAAATTAAATAAATTAAAAAAATAAATTCATTTTTTTTTTTTTTTTTTAAAAAAATTAAATATCTATTTAAAAATCGAGGAAATTATGTTTCAAAATATGTTTGCTAATTTACAAAAAGTTGGAAAATCATTAATGCTTCCAGTTTCAGTTTTACCTATTGCTGGAATTTTATTAGGGATAGGATCAGCTAATTTTCATTTTATTCCAAATTTTATTTTAAAAATTATGTCAGAAACTGGTGGATCAATTTTTTATAATATGCCTCTTATTTTTTCTATTGGAGTAGCATTAGGTTTTACAAAAAATGATGGAGTAGCAGCGTTAGCTGCTGTAATTTCATATAATATAATGATAAAAACATCTAATTTAATGTTTCCATTTTTTTTAAATCATTCATTTTTTTTAATTAATAATTCTATTAAAAATATAAATGATACAGGAATAATAGGAGGAATATTATCTGGAACTCTTTCATCTTATTTATTTAATAAATTTTATAAAATTCAATTACCAGAATATTTAGGTTTTTTTTCAGGAAAAAGATTTGTTCCTATTATTTCTGGTTTATCTTCTATAATATTGGGATTAATTTTATCTTTTATATGGCCTCCTATAGGATATATCATACAAAAATTTTCAATTTGGTCTGCATATCAAAATCCAATAATTGCTTTTGGAATTTATGGATTAGTTGAAAGATCTCTCGTTCCATTTGGACTTCATCATATTTGGAATGTTCCATTTCAAATGCAAATTGGAGAATATATAAATAATGCAGGACAAGTGTTTCATGGAGATATAGCAAGATATATGGCTGGAGATTCTCAAGCTGGAAAATTATCAGGAGGTTTTCTTTTTAAAATGTATGGATTACCAGGAGCAGCATTAGCTATTTGGAAAACAGCAAAAAAAGAAAATAAGGCAAAAGTAGGAGGAATAATGTTATCAGCTGCTCTTACAGCTTTTTTAACAGGAATTACAGAACCAATTGAATTTGCTTTTCTTTTTGTATCTCCTATTTTATATTTTATACATTCAATACTTGCAGGTTTATCTTTTTCTATATGTATTTTATTAAATATGAGAGCTGGAACAAGTTTTTCTCATGGATTAGTTGATTTTATTTTATTAAGTGGTCATGGTAATCGATTATGGTTGTTTCCAATTATTGGAATTTTTTATTTATTATTATATTATATTATATTTTATTTTTTTATATTAAAATTTAATTTAAAAACTATTGGAAGAGAAAAAAAAATACAAACTAAATCAAATAATAATATTATAAATAAAATTCCAAAAATTGTTAAATATTTAGGAGGAAAAAAAAATATTTCTAGTATTGACGCATGTATAACAAGATTAAGAATAACAGTATATAATTCTTCAATAGTTAATCAAAAAAAAATAAAATCATTAGGTGCATCAGGAGTATTTATTTCAGGTTTAGGAATTCAAATTGTATTTGGAACCCAATCAGATAATATTAAAACATTAATAGATAATTATATAAAATAAATTATTTTTTTAAATAAAGGATAAAAAGATATGAATATTGAAAATATTTTTGAAAAAATATTAAAAAAAAAAATTCCATCAAAAATAATTTATCAAAATAAAAAAATAACTGCATTCAAAGATATTTCTCCAAAAGCACCAGTTCATATAATAATTATTCCTAACAAATTTATTAAAAATCTTAATTATATTAATAAAAAAAATTCAAATATATTAAGTGAAATGATTTGTGCATCAGTAAAAATAGCAAAAAATAAAAAAATTAATAAATCAGGATATAGAATTATTATTAATTGTAACAAAGATGGAAGACAAAAAATACAATATTTACATATGCATTTAATTGGAGGGAAAAAATTAAATAAATTTTAAAAAAATAATTAGTTTGTAAGAAAAATAAATTTCTTACAAACTATACAAAAAAAAATTTATAAAATTAATTATTAATATTATATAAATATAATTTTTTTAATTAATTTAATTTATAATAATTATAATGCAAAAAAATAAATTAAACATAAAATTTCTTTATATTTAAATTAAAAAATATACATTATTCCTGTTCCAATTGAATTATTTACATCATCAAAATAATTTTTTTTCTCAGAAAAATATTTATTGTTTTTAAATAAACTATATTTATAATGAATATTTAAAACAAAATTTTTATTAAAATTATAAGTTAATATAAAATTAAGATGATTATTTAAAGTATCAGATTTAGATATTTTATGATAATCACCATTAGTTATTGCTTTACCAAAAGATTTTATATATCCCATTGATGCCTTAAATCCATTTCTAAAATCATAATTTCCAGACACTTCAATTGAATCTAAAATTTTATATTTTTTATCATATTTTTGAAAATTTCTTTCAATATTTTTAGAATGACAATAAAATCCTGAAACCATTGAATTTTTAAAAGAATAATAACAACCTAGAGCATATGATTTTACAAAATCACATGCTTTGTTTAAGTGATTTTGTTCATTATACGGACTTATTTCTGTTGAACCAATTATTTTAAAACCATATATACTATTATATTGTAGAGCTGCTCCCCAAGAATCATTATATATTTTTTTTATATTTGATTTATCATTTCTACAATAATTGTGATGTTGTAAAACAAGATCAAAACCATCTAAATACCCTGAAAAGTTTTTATTTTTATAAGTAAGAACATCATCTGTGCGACCTAGTAAAAAATTGTCGTCTTTATGAAATATAATACTTTCTGTATTATCAAAAAATTTATTAGTAAATTGTTTAGAGTAATAAGTTATTCCATAATTTCTTCCATAATCAATACTTCCCCATTTACCAAAATCTAAACCAACATAAGATAAATTAATATTGTTTTTATTAAAACTATTTGAAATATTTTCATTATAAGATGAAGAAAATTTTGGATTATATTCAACATGCATATATCCAGATATAAATTTATTAATATAAGATTTACTCACAATTCCAATTTTTAAATTTGTATAATTTCCTATTGAATGAAAAGCAAATGGATTGGAAGTATATGAATAAAAATATAATGGATTAACATTACCATATAAATTTATTGTTTGACCATTTTCATTATATATTTCTTTTGCATTAATAGATGAAACAGAAGAAGATAATAATAAAGGAAATAATATAGCTAAAGATTTTCGATTGATCATAATAATTTATATTACCTTATTAGAAAAATAATATTTAAATATAGAAATTTTTTAATTTATTATTGATATAAAATTTTTTATTATATTAATTTAAAATTAATATTTTTAAAAAATATTAATTTTAAATTAATATTTTAAATAAAATTTTTTTAAAAAATAAATCTAAAAAAAATTTAAAAATTTGCATTATTAATAGTTCTTGGAAAAGGAATAACATCTTTAATATTTTTAATTCCTGTAACATACATAATAAATCTCTCTAAACCTAATCCAAATCCAGAATGAGGAACAGTTCCATAAAATCTTAAATCTCTATACCATTTATAATCATTAATATTAAGTTTTAATTCTAATATTCTTTTATCTAAATAATTTATTCGTTCTTCTCTTTGTGAACCACCTATAATTTCTCCAATTTCAGGAAATAAAATATCTAATGCTGCAACAGTTTTTTTATCTTTATTTACTCTCATATAAAATGGTTTTAATTTTTTAGGATAATTTATTATAATTATTGGTGATTTAAAATATTTATCTACTAAAAATTTTTCATGATCTGTTGTTAATTCATCTCCATAACAAATTTTATCTTTAAAAATTTTTTTTTGTTTATTTAAAATATTTATTGCTAAATCATAAGTAATTTTTAACATTTTAGATTTTAAAAAAACCTTTAATTTATTAATCAGATTAGAATTAATATTTTTATTAAAAAATAATAAATCATTTTTATTATTTTTTAAAATAAAACTTATAACATATTTTAACATTTTTTCAATTATTTTAATAATTTCATTTAAATTTTTAAAAGCTACTTCTACTTCTAACATCCAAAACTCAGATAAATGACGAGTAGTATTAGATTTTTCTGCTCTAAATATTGGACCAAAAGTATAAACTTTAGATAATGCACATGCATATGCTTCAATAGTTAATTGACCAGATACAGTTAAATAAACGTCTTTTCCAAAAAATTTATTATTTTTATTTAAAGATTTATTTAAATTATTTTTTAAATTTGATATGTTAAACATATCTCCAGCTCCTTCTGCATTTAAAGAAGTAATAATTGGAGAAGATACTAAATAATAATTATTTTTATTAAAAAATTTATGAAAAGCATAAAAAATATTACTTCTTATTCTAGAAATAGATCCAATTATATGTGTTCTTGGTCGTAAATGTGCATATTTTCTTAAATGTTCCATAGTATGTTTTTTAGAAGACATAGGATAAGAATCTGGATGACTAACCAATCCTAAAATTTTACATTTTAAAACTTGAATTTCAAACTTATTTTTTTTATTTATCTTATAAACTAATTTTCCTTTAATAGAAATTGAACAACCAGGAATAATTTTTAAAAATGAATCTTTAAAATTAATAAATTCTGTTGTAAAAACTAATTGCAAAGTTTGAATACATGAACCATCATAAATATCAACAAAAAATAATTTTTTTTTTGAACTTCTTTTATTTTTCACCCAACCATTAATTTTAATTATAGAATTATTTTTTATTGTATTATTAATAATATCTTTTATTGATATACTTTTCATAAAAATTTCCTTTATAAAAATATTTATAAAAAAAAATATGTATTTTTTAAAAAAATTTATTTTTTAATAGAATTATATATTAAAATTTTAATTTGTAAAATAAATCAAAATTATAAATTTATAATTTATTTTATAAAAATAAAAAAATTATTATTTTAAAAAATTATTTTTAAAAATATTTTTATTTTTATAACATTTTTTAGAACAAAAAGACTTATATAATTTTGAACATGAAATACATTGTATAAATAAAAGATTACATTTTGGATTCATACAATTAATATAATAATCTGATTTATTTTTACATTGATAACAAGTTGATAAAATATCTTTAGAAATCGTTTCATTCATCCTAAAATCAAAAACAAAATTTTTTCCTAAAAATTTTATTGGAATATTATTTTTAATACAATCATTAAAATAACCAATAATTCCTCCATAAATTTGATAAACATTATTATATCCATTAATATTCATTAAATAAGCTGTTTTTTCACATCTAATTCCACCGGTACAATAAATTACTATTTTATTATTTTTATACATATAAATATAATTAAATATATTTTTTAATACATTTTTAAATGTCATTGAATTAATTGAAATAGCATTTTTAAAATGACCAATTTTATATTCATAATAATTTCTAATATCTAAAAAAATTGTTTTTTTATCATCTAAAAAATTATTTACATCTTTTGAAAATAAATATTTTTTATTAAATTTATTTTTTATAAAATTTAATTTTATATTATCAGCAACAAGTTGTTTTTTAATTTTTACTTTTAATTTAAAAAAAGCTTGTTTAATATTATTTATTCCAATATTTATATAAATATCTTTTAAATTTTTATCAATAATATTTAAATATTTTTTCATTTTATAAAAAAACTTTTTTAAAATACTACCTTGAACATTAATTCCTTCATGAGAAATATAAATTCTTCCAAAAATACTTAATTTATTAAAATATCTTTCAATTTTATTTTTAATTTTTTTTACATTTTTTATATAAAAATATTTATAAAAAGAAAAATTAATTCTAATATAATAATTTATATCTTTATTTTTAAATTTCTTATCATTAATAAAATTAACTATGCTAAACATAAATTTATTTCCATTAGTTTAAAAAAATATATAAAACAAATTCAATAAATATTTTTTTTAAATAAGAAATATTAAAATTTTATAAAATTTCTATTAATTTTTTATAATCTGTTAAATTATTTAATTTTTGTTTTAAATTTCTTAATTTATTTATTTCTTTTTTTACAACATTATTTGGTGCATTTTTTAAAAATTTTATATTAGAAGTAATTTTTTTTAAAATATTAATTTTTATTTTACATGCTTTTATTTTTTTTAATAATTTTATAAATTCATATTTTTTATTAATAATTCCTTTAATTGGAATTAATATTTCAAAACTTCCAATATTTCTAATAATTGAAATCTTTAAAATACTATTATATTTTTTAGAAAAAATTTTAATTTTTTTTAAAAACATTATATTTTTTATAAAAATTTTATTTTTTTTAATAAAAAATATAGTATTTTTATTAAAATTTTTTAAAAATATTGAAATCTTTTTATTATATTTTATTTTTAAAAAATTTCTAACTGATCGTAACTCAATAAAAATATTTTTAAAAATTTTCATTTTTTTTATAGATTGTAAATTTATATTATTTTTATTATATTTTGGAAATTTTTGTTTAACAATACTTTCTATAATATTATTTTTTTTTAAACATTGTATTTTTTTCCAAATATATTCAGTAATAAAAGGAATAATTGGATGAGATAATTTTAATAATATTTCTAATATATAAATTAATATTTTTTTAGAATTATTTATTTCACATATTTTTCCTGTTTTAAAAATAGATTTAGATATTTCTAAATACCAATCACAAAAATTATTCCAAATAAAATCATGAATTAAATTTGATATTATATCAAATCTATATTTTTTAATATATATTACATATTTTTTAATTAAAATATTTAATTTTGTAATAATCCATTTATCAAAAAATGATAATTTATTTATTGATATTTTTTTTATTATTTCATATTCTGTAATATATTTAAAAATAAAACGACTAGCATTCCATAATTTATTACAGAAATTTCTATATCCTTTTAAACGATTCATATCCCAAAAAATATTTCTAGAATTATTAGATAATGCTGCACATGTAAATCGAACAGAATCTGCTCCAAAAGATTCAATTCCATTTGGAAAATTTTTATAAATATTTTTTAAAATTTTAGAAAATTTGTTAGAATTTTTTTCTAATTTATAAGTTTTATTATAAATTAATTGTTTTAAATTTATTCCATCAATTAAATCAATTGGATTTAAAATGTTTCCTTTTGATTTAGACATTTTCTGTCCTTTTTCATCACGAATTAAACCAGTAATATATATTTTTTTAAAAGGAATTTGATGTATTCCATTTTTTTTTTTTAAAATTCGTATTGTTAACATAATCATTCGAGAAATCCAAAAAAATATTATATCAAATCCACTAATAATTATATTAGTTGGATGAAACATTTTTAATTCTTTAGATTTTTTTGGCCAACCTAAAGTTAAAAATGTCCATAAACTTGAAGAAAACCAAGTATCTAAAACATTTTTATCTCTTTTTAAATAAAAATTTTTATTTAAATTATATTTTTTTCTTATTTTATTTTTACTTTTTCCAACATAAATTTTATTATTTTTATCATACCATACAGGAATTTTATGACCCCACCATAACTGTCTAGAAATACACCAATCTTGTATATTATTCATCCAAGATAAATACATATTTTGATATTTTTTTGGAAAAAATACAATGTTTTTATTTTTTACTTCCAAAATAGCTCTTTTAGATAAAGATGAAGTTTTTAAAAACCATTGATTTGTTAACATTGGTTCAATAATCGTATTGCTTCTATCACCAAAAGGAACAAAAGAATTTATATATTCTTTTTTTTTTAAAAAATTATACTTCTTTAAAAATTTTATAATTTTTTTTCTAGAATCAAATCGATTTAACATATGAAATTTTTTTGGAATCTCTATATTATCTATATTTTGTTTTTTTCCTTTATGATCATATATTGATATTTTTTTTTTTATATTTCCATTTTTTGAAAATATTTTTATCATTGATAAAGAATGTTTAATGCCTATTTTATAATCAAAAAAATCATGAGCTGGAGTTATTTTAACGCATCCTGTTCCTTTTTTTATTTTAATTTCATAATCAAAAATAATAGGTATTATTCTATTAATAATAGGTACAATCACATGCCATCCAAAACATTTAATATATCTTTTATCTTTTGGATTAATAGCAATAGCAACATCTCCAAAAATTGTTTCTGGTCTTGTTGTAGCAACAATAATATAATTTTTTTTATTTAAAATATTTTTTTTACTAGAAAAAAAATATTTAATATACCACATTGTTGTTTTAACATTTTTATTATTAACTTCCAAATCTGAAATAACTGTTTGTAAATGAATATCCCAATTAACAATAGTTTTTTTTTTATAAATTAAACCTTTATTATATAGAATAATAAATGATTTTTTTACTCCTTTAGATATTTTTGGATCTAAAGTAAATTTCTCTCTCGACCAATCTATTGAATTTCCTAAACGTTTCATTTGATAAAATATTTTTTTTTTGCATTTATTAACCCAATTCCATGTTTTTTTTATAAAATATTTTTTTTTATAATCTTTTCTTGTTTTTCCGTTTTTTTTTAAAATTTTTTTTTCAATTAACAATTGAGTAGCAATCCCAGCATGATCTGTTCCAACTTGAAATAAAGTATTTTTTCCTTTCATCCGATTAAAACGTATTAATATATCCATAATTGTTTGTTGAAAAGCATGACCCATATGTAAAATTCCAGTTACATTAGGAGGAGGCATAATAATACAAAAAGATTTTTTATTAGATTTTTTTTTAGAAACTTTAAAAAATTTTTTTTTTTCCCAAAATTTATATAGTTTCTCTTCAATTAATTTAGGATTATAATTTTTTTTCATATAATTTTAATAATATAAGTTGTATAAAAATTTTTAATATAATTTTAAAGATAATTTAGAAATTTTAAAAAATAAAAAATATATAAAAAATTTATTTTTTTTATTAATATTTTAAAAAATATTTATTATATTTTTTATAATTTTAAAATATATATCCTAAAAATTATATTTTGATAAAATATATTTAAATTTTTTAAAAAATAAATTATTATAGATAATTTATTATTATAAAAATAATAAAAAAATAAATTTAAAAAAAAAATAATAAAAAAATTAATAAAAATTAATAATATAAATAAAAATTTTTATATAAAATTTATTAAAATAAATTATATATATTATATAATATTAATTTTTTTTTAAAATCTATATTTAATATTTTAATTTTTTTTAATAAAATAATTTTAAAAAATTTTTTAAATATACAAAATTAAATAAAATTTAAAATATTAAATTAAATATTTTTTATATTTTAAATTTTATTTAATTTTTTCTTATTTAATATATATAAAAATATTAAAAAAAAGAAATTTTTATTTATATATTTTTTCTTCTTTTAATATTAAAATAAATATAATAATTATTTATTTTATACTATATAATCTAATAAAAAATAAAATTTTTATTAAAAAAAATCATATTTTTTTATTTATTTTTTTTAAAAACATCATAAAATGTTTATTTTTTTAAAAATTAAAATGTTATAATTATATTATTATAAAATATTATATATTTTCTTTAAAAAAAAATTATTTAATTAAATTATAAAAATAATTTAATTATTTTTTTTAATATTAAAAAAATAAAAAATAAAAATATAAAAAAATAATTTTTTATATAATATAAATTATTTATAGGAACAAAATGAATCCATTTTATTTACGAAATTTTTTAAAATTAAATGATTTTAATAAAAAAGATATTTTATTTTTATTAAATTTTTCAAAAAAAATAAAATTTAAAAAATCAATTAATAAAGAAAAAAAATTTTTAAAAAATAAAAAAATTGTTTTAATTTTTGAAAAAGAATCAACACGAACTAGATGTTCATTTGAAGCTGCATCTTTTGATCAAGGAGCTCATACAACATATTTAGGCCCTGGTAGTACACATTTAGGATATAAAGAATCTATTGAAGATACAGCTGAAACTTTAGGAAAAATATATGATGGAATATTATATAGAGGACATGAACATAAAAAAATAAAAAAAATAGCAAAATTTTCTAAAATACCAGTATGGAACGGATTAACTAATACATATCATCCTACTCAAATTTTATCTGATTTATTAACGATTAAAGAAATTTTTCCAAATAAAAAAATTAATCAAATTAAAATATCATATATTGGTGATTCAAAAAATAATATTTCACATTCTCTTTTAGAAGCAGCAAATTTATTAAATTTTAAATTATCTTTAATTTCACCTAAAGAATATCTACCAAAGAAAAAAACTTTAAAAAAATATTTAAATATTAAAAATAATGTTCTTTTAACAGATAATATTGAACAAGGAATATATAAAACAGATATAATATATACAGATGTTTGGATTTCTATGGGAGAAAAAATAGAACAACAAGAAGAAAAAATTAATAAATTAAAATTTTATCAAGTAAATGAAAAAATTTTATATCTTTCAAAAAATCCTTGTGTAAAAGTTTTTCACTGTCTTCCATCATTGCATAATAATAAAACAAAATTTGGAAAAAATATAATAAAAAAATTTAATTTAAAAAATGGAGTAGAAATTACAAATAATGTTTTTAATTCTAATAAAAAAATTATTTTTTTACAATCATCAAATCGTTTACATGTTGTGAAATCTTTAATAATAAATAGTTTAATTCAAAAAACTAATTTATGAAAATATTTTTATTTAAAATAATAAAATATATAAAATTTTATAATAAAAAAATATATTATTTTTAAAAAATTTTTAAATAAATAAGATATTATGAAAAATAAAAAATATATTATGAAAATTTATACAAAAAAAGCTCCTAAACCAATAGGACCTTATTCACAAGCTATAAAAACAAAAAATTTATTAATGATTTCAGGTCAAATTCCAATTCATGTAAATTCAAAAAAAATTCCAAAAAAAATATATGATCAAACTATATTAGTATTAAATAATATTAAAGAAATAATAAAAAAAACAGATTTTAAAATAAAAAATATAATAAAAACAACAATTTTTACTACTAATTTAAATAAAATTAAAATAATTAATAGTGCTTATAAAAAATTTTTTAAAAATAAATTATTAATATTTCCAGCTCGATCTTGTATAGAGGTATCTAAATTACCAAAAAATGTAAAAATTGAAATCGAAGCAATAGTTTATAAAAAATAATTTATTAAAGAGTGCACGAATTTTATAATATTAATACTGTGCGCTCTTTAATTTTAAAAAAATTTGTATAAATTTTTATCTAAAAATTTATTTTTTTAACTTCAATTTATTTAATCTATTTTTATTTTTATTAAATTTTGATTTTTTTAAATAAATTTTTTTATTTTTAGAAATTAGAGAGGAATTTTTTTTATAAAAAATATTTTTAGAACGACGTTTAATAAATTTAGATTTATTTATTCGTTTACAATAATTAAATAATTTTAAATGAATAAATTTATTAAAAATTTTTGTATTTTTAAATTTTTCTAAAAGTTTTTTTTTAATTAATTTTTTTGGTAATTCAATTGTTGAATAAGAAGAAAAAATCCGTATATTTCCAATATCTCTATTAGTAAGATCACCTTCATTTGCTATTGCTCCAACAATATGTCTTACTTCAATTTTGTCTTCTCTACCTAATTCTATTTTATAAATATCCATATTATTGTTTTTTTTAAATCTTGAACTAAATGTATTATTTTTATATCCTAAATTTTTTGAAATATTTTGTCTATTATATCTATTTTGAAAATTTTTAATAACTTTATCTTTTTTAACAATTAATACTCGTTCACCTTGAGCCATTTTTAAAAGTGCTGCTGCTAAATCTTCAAGACTTACAGATTTTTCTAAATGAATTTTAGGTAATAAAAGTTTATATTCTTTTAAATCTTTACTATTTAATTCTATTTTAATTTTTTTAGAAAAATTTTTTAAACGACTTTGACTTAATAAATCTGAATTAGGCAATATTACTTCTTGAATTGGTTGCTTTATCATTCTTTCAATATTTTTTAATAATCTTACTTCTCGATATTCAACAAACATTAAAGCTTTACCTTTTCTTCCAGCTCTACCTGTTCTTCCTATTCTATGAATATATGATTCAGAATCCATTGGAATATCATAATTAATAACAAAACTAATACGATCTACATCTAGACCACGAGCTGCAACATCTGTTGCAATTAATATATCTAATTTTCCATTTTTTAATCTATCTAAAGTTTTTTCACGTAAAGATTGATTCATATCTCCATTTAATGCAGCACAATTATATCCGTTTTTTTCTAATACTTCTGAAATTTCTACTGTAGAATTTTTTGTTCGTACAAAAATTATTGTAGCAGAAAAATTTTCTGTTTCTAAAAATCTAATTAAACCATCAGTTTTTTTACCATAAACTAACCAATAATTTTGATTAATATCTGGTCTATTTGTAATATTAGATTGTATTCGAATTTCTTTTGGTTTTTTCATAAACCGACGAGAAATTCGTCTAATTGCTTCTGGCATAGTTGCAGAAAACAGAGCTGTTTGACGAGATTTTGGAATTGTAGATAAAATATTTTCTACATCTTCTATAAATCCCATACGTAGCATTTCATCAGCTTCATCTAAAATTAATGTTTTTAATTTAGATAAATTTAAGGTTTTTCGTTTTAAATGATCTAATAATCTTCCAGGTGTTCCAACAACAATATGAGGACCTCTTCTTAAAGAATTTAATTGTAACTCATATCTTTGTCCTCCATATAATGCTAATACATGAATATTTGGAAGATATTTTGAAAATTGAGAAAAAGATTTAGAAACTTGAATAGCTAATTCTCTTGTTGGTGTTAAAACTAAAATTTGAGGAATTTTTAATGATACTTTAATGTTATTTAATAGAGGTAAACAAAAAGCAGCTGTTTTTCCACTTCCAGTTTGAGCCATCCCTAAAACATCATTTTTATTTAATAAATATGGTATACATTTCTCTTGAATAGGAGAGGGTTTTTTATAACCTAATTCATCTAAAACTTTTAAAATTGAATTATTTAATCCAAAAATTGAAAAATTATTTTTTATCAAACTCATGTAAAACATGCACCTCATTTAATTAACGAAAGAGGGCCAGTCTACATAATTAATGATAAATATTTTTATTATATTCATTGAAAAAGTGTCAACTGGCTGAAAATATATTGTGTAAAATTTATATTTAAATAAATTATTTTTTCATTTAATTAAAAATTAAAAATTATAAAAATAATAAATTTATATATAAAAAATTTAAAATATAACTGTATTTAAAAAAAATATTTATTTTTTAAAGATTAACATAAAAATAAAATAATATAAAACTCAAATTTTCATAAAAAATAGAATTATAAAATTCTATTTTTTAATAAATATTATAAAATTAATTTTAAAAAAATAATTTTATATTTCTTTCATACTTAATCTTAGTCTTTTTTGTCTATCTACATCTAATACTTTAACATTTACAAATTGATCTAATTTTAAATAATTTGAAACTTTATCTATATGTTTATTTGAAATTTGAGAAATATGAACTAAACCTTCTTTACCTGAACCAATAGAAACAAAAGCTCCAAAATCAACTATTCTAGTTACTTTTCCTATATATATTTTTCCAATTTCTATTTCTGATGTAATTTCTTTAATTCTTTTTATTGCATTTAATGCTTTTTTTTCAATTATGGCAGAAATTTTAACAGTTCCATTATCTTCAATTTCTATAGTTGTTCCGGTTTCTTCAGTTAACATTCTAATAACTGCTCCTCCTTTTCCTATAACATCTTTTATTTTTTCAGGATTAATTTTAATAATGTGTACTCGAGGAGCAAACTTAGAAATTTCTTTTTTTGGAACATTAATTGTTTCAGACATAATTTTTAAAATTTTTAAAATAGCGATTTGTGCTTTTTTTAAAGATAATTGAATTATTTCATATGTTATACCTTCAACTTTCATATCCATTTGTAAAGCTGTAATTCCTATTTTACTTCCAGAAACTTTAAAATCCATATCTCCAAAATAATCTTCATCTCCTAAAATATCTGTAAGAATAACATAATTTTCTTTTTCTTTAATTAATCCCATAGCAATTCCAGCAATTGGTTCTTTAATTGGAACTCCTGCATCCATTAAAGCTAATGAAGCTCCACAAACTGATGCCATTGAAGAAGAACCATTAGATTCAGTAATTTCAGATACAATACGAATTGTATAAGGAAAAGAATGAATACATGGCATAACAGATAAAATACTTTTTTTTGCTAATCTTCCATGTCCAACTTCTCTACGTTTAGGAGAGTTCATAATTCCAATTTCACCAACAGAATAAGGAGGAAAATTATAATGAAACAAAAAACTATCTGTTTTATCCCCTAATAATTCATCTAAATTTTGAGCATCTCTAGATGTTCCTAAAGTAACTGATACTAAAGATTGCGTTTCTCCTCGTGTAAATAAAGAAGATCCATGAGTACGTTTTAATAAACCAGTTTTAATATTTATTTTTCTAATATCATCTTTATTTCTTCCATCTATTCTTAAATTATTAATTAATATATTTTTTCTTACAATTTTTCTTTCAATTTTGGAAAAAATTTTATTTAATTCTAAAATATTTAAATCTAAATTATCTAATAATAAATTATTAATTAATAAATCTTTATATTTTTGTAATTTTTTATTTCTTTTTTTTTTATTTGAAATTAAATATATTTTTTTAATTGAATTTTTTGAAATTTTAAAAATTTTTTTATAAAATTTTTTATTTATTACATTAGAATCCTGACTCCAAATTTTTTTTTTAATAGAAAATAATAGATTTTTCATATTTTTTATTAATTTTTTTTGTTTTTTAAAACCATATAAAATTGCATTAAATATAATATTTTTATTTAATTGATCAGATTCTGATTCTATCATTAAAATGTTTTTATCTGTTCCCGAAATAATTAAATCTAATTTACTAAATTTCATTTCATCCGTTGTTGGATTTAAAACATATTTATCTTTTATATAACCTACTCGAGCTGCACCAATAATATCTTTTATAGGTATTCCAGAAATATATAATGCAGCAGAAACACCAATCATAGATACAATATCAGGATTAATTTTTGGATTTAATGAAACAACAGTAGCAATTACTTGAACTTCATGAAAAAAATCTTTAGGAAATAATGGTCTAATTGGTCGATCTATTAATCTTCCAATCAAAATTTCATTTTCACTAGGTCTACCTTCTCTTCTAAAAAAACCACCTGGTATTCTTCCAGCAGCATAAGTTCTTTCTTGATAATTTACTGTTAATGGTAAAAAATTTTTATCAGATTTAGAATTTTTATGACCAACAACTGTTACAAGAACTGAAGTATCTTCTATACTAATCATTATTGAAGATGTTGCTTGTCTTGCAATTAATCCAGTTTCTAAAACAACAGTATGACAACCATATTTAAATTTAAATACAAGCGGATTAAGCAAAGTAAATATCCTTAAGATAATAAATTAAAAAAATTTTCTATTTAAAGTGTTTTGATTAAATATAATAAAAATAAAAAAATATAAAATTTATTTTCAATTAAAAAAAAAATATAAATCCTCCCACTTTTTTTATATTTTTAAATTTTAAAATATTTAAAAAATATTTTTAAAATTTTTTATATCTTTTTAGTTTTTATATTTTTTTAAAAAATTATCTACGAATCTTTAAATTTTTAATTATATAATTATATTTTAAAATAGATTTTTTCTTTAAATAATCTAATAATTTTCTACGTTTTGAAACCATTTTTAATAAACCTCGACGACTAGAATAATCTTTTTTATGTTCAGAAAAATGTTTTTGTAAATCATTTATTTTGTTTGTTAAAATAGCGATTTGAACTTCAGATTTTCCACTATTGATTTTATTGTTTCCATATTTAGAAATTATGTCTACTGTCTTTAAAATTTTCATATTAATATAATCTCTTATAAAGAAAATTGATGTGTATTAAATTTATTTTTTTTATATATATTTTATTTTTAAATTTGTTTATTTATAAAAATTTATTAATTTATGAGGAAATAAATAGTTTTTTTTATTTAATTTACCTATTCCAATAAATTTTTTATTTTTATTAATTATACAAACTAAACAAGGATTTAATTTATTAATTAATTTTATTGATCTTCCATTTTTTAGAAATAATAAATTTTGTTTAGATACATAAACTTTTGGAAAATGCGGAAATAAAGATAATATAGGAATAAAAAAATTTTTTATTTTATTTAAAAATATTTTAAAATTATTTTTAAAATATTTTTTTTTTAAAAAATTTAACTGATCTAATGTAATAGATAAAGAACTTGAAAATGAAGAAATTTTTATTCGTCTTAAAAAAATAACATGAGCTCCGCATTTTAAAAGTTTACCTAAATCATTTATAATAGATCGAATATATGTTCCAGATGAGCATAAAATATCTAATTCAATAATATTTTCTTTTATATATAAACTTTTTATTTTATAAACATTTATAAATCTACTACCTATAGGAACCGAAATACCTTTTCTTGCATATTTATATAATGGAATACCTTTATATTTTATTGCAGAATATATTGGAGGAGTTTGAGATATTACTCCTCTAAAATTATCTAATGCTAATTTATATTCCTTAGAATTAAATTGAATTTTATAAGAATTAATAATTTTTCCATAAGAATCAGCAGTAGATGTTTCTTCTCCTAATTTAGCAATAACTCTATACTTTTTATCAGATTTAATTAAATATTCTGCAAATTTTGTAGCTTCTCCTAAACAAATTGGAAGAATTCCAGTTGCTAAAGGATCTAAAGATCCAGTATGACCTGCTTTTTTAATTTCAAATATTTTTTTTGTTATTTGCAAAGCTTTATTTGAAGAAATTCCAGTCGGTTTATCTAATAAAATAATACCGTGAATATTTCTTACTTGAGTAAAAAACATTCATAAACCTCATCTAAAAATTTTTTCATTATTATAAATTTTTTAATAAATTAGATATTTTTTTACCTTCTAATAAAGAAAAATCATTAACAAAAGTTAATTTTGGAACTTTTCTTAAATTTAATCTTTTACTTAATAAAAATCTAATATAAGATGAAGAACTATTTAATATATCTAAAGATAAATTTTGTATTTTTTTTTCCTGATTAAAGGAAACATAAATTTTAGCATAAGAATAATCTTTAGATAATACTACATCTAAAATTGTAGATAATTTATTAAATTTTGGATTATTTATTGAATTCTGAATAATATAAGAAACTTCTTTTTTTATTTCATTAGATATTCTAACTAATTTATAAATATTTTTATACACTATATTTACCTAAAATAATTTTATATTTTTTATAAACTATATTCTTTTCATTTGTATAATTTTATAAACTTCTATTATATCATTAACACGAATATCGTTATAGTTCTTTATCCCTATACCGCATTCAATTCCACTTCTTACTTTTTTTACGTCTTCTTTAAAACGTCTAATAGATTCTAGTTCTCCTTCATAAACTACAATATCATTTCGTAAAACTTTTACTGGGCTATTTCTTTTAATAACTCCTTCAGTTACCATGCAACCCGCAACAAATCCAAATTTTGGAGATTTAAATATACTTCTTACAGATACAATTCCTGATATTTTTTGTTTATATTTAGGAGATAACATTCCATAAATTGATGATTTAATATCATTTATTAAAGAATAAATAACAGAATAATATCTTAAATCTATGTTTTCTTTTTCAATAATTTTTTTTGATAAAGAATCTGCTCTAACATTAAATCCAATAATAATAGCATTTAAAGAATTAGCTAAAGAAGCATCTGTTTCATTAATTCGACCTACACCTTCACTTAATATTTTTATCTTTATTTCCTTATGAGATAATTTTCTAATAGAATGAGATATGGCTTCTAACGAACCTTTTGAATTAGATTTTAAAATAATATTTAATGTTGTAACATTTTTTTTATTAATTTCTTTAAATAAATTCTCTAAATTTATTTTTTTTTGTTTAGAAAAAATTGTTTGTTGTATTTTTTCTTTTCTATATAAAGATACATTACGAGCTTGTCTTTCATTTTTTACTACTGTTAAAATATCACCAGATACAGGCAAACCAGATAATCCTAAAATTTCAACTGGAATTGATGGAGTAATTTTTAAAATTTCATTTTTATTTTCATCTTTTATAGATTTTATTTTTCCATATTCTAAACCACATAAAACAATATCACCTTTTTTTAATTGACCTTCTTTAATAATTATATAAGCAACAGGTCCTCTTCCTTTATCTAAAAAAGATTCTAAAACTACACCAGTTGCCATTCCAGTATAAGGTACAGATAATTCTAAAACTTCAGATTGCAACAATATATTTTTTAATAAATTATTTATTCCTTTTTTTAATTTCACTGAAATATAAACAAAAATATTTTCTCCACCTAATGTTTCAGGTAATATATTATATTTCATTAAATCATCTTGAATTTTATTTATATTTGAATTTATTTTATCAATTTTATTTATTGCAACTATTATTGGAGCTTTAACTAATTGAGCATGTTTAATTGCTTCTATAGTTTGTGGCATAACACCATCATCAGCAGCAATAACTAACACTACAATATCTGTTATTTTCGCTCCTTTGTTACGCATAGAAGAAAAAGCTGAATGTCCTGGAGTATCAAGAAAAGTTATTTTTTTATTTTTTATTTCAACATAATAAGCTCCTAAACTTTGAGTAATTCCACCTTCTTCTTTAAAAGCTATAGAAGTTTTTCTAATACAATCTAATAAAGATGTTTTTCCGTGATCAACATGTCCCATAATAGCAACAATAGGAGGTCTCAAAAAACATTTTTTATTTTTAATATCTCTATCTTTCATAATATTTTTTTCTAATTCATTTGTATGAATTATATTTATATCAAAACCCATTTCTTCTGAAATTAACTGAGAAAGATCTAAATCTAATATTTGATTTTTAGAAAGAGTTATTCCAGAATTTATCATTTTTTTTATTACTTTAGAACTTTTAATTCTCATTTTATTAGATAATTGAAAAACTGTCATATTTTTAAAAATATTTATTTTTTTATTAATATTATCTTTAGGTTTATTAAAAACTTGCTTTAAAAAATTTTTTTTATTATTTTTTAAATTATTTTGATATTTATTTTTTTGAATAAATTGTCTATATTTTGAATTTTTTAAAACATTAAATTTTTTTGATAAAAATTTTTTTTTAATATTTTTTTTTAAAGTTATGTTTTTATTTAATTTGTTAGTATTAAAAAATTTTTTTTGTGTATTAATATTTTTTGAATTTATATTTTTATTTAAAAGAATAGTATTTTTTTTTTTTAAAAATTTTTTTTTAAATAATGTATTTTTTTTATTTAAATTTTCTTTTGAAATAGAATTTTTTTTAGAAGTAAATGTTTCTACTTTATTTTTTTTCAAATTATTATATTTTTTTTTATCTTTTATAAAATTATTTTTTCTCATATTTTTTCTTATTTTTTATTTTAAATATAAAATATATTTGTGTTTAAAATTTTAAATAATTTTAATAAATATTTATTTTATTTAAAAAAAAATTCAAAAAATTTTTTTATAAAAAAAATAAATATATTTTTTTTATATATTATTTTAATATTTATTTTACATGTATTTATTTTTAATTCCAAACAAAATTAAAAAGACTAATTTAAAAATTATATTTATTTATTAAACCAACATATATTTCTAGCGGACATAATTAATTCTCCTGAAAGTTTTTTATTTAATTCTTGAATATCAATTAAATCTTCAATACTTTGATTTGATAATTCTTCTAAAGTAAATATTTTTTTTTTAAATAGTTGTAATGCAATATTATCATTCATTCCATTTAAATTTAATAAATCTTCATTTAAAACATAACGTATTTTAGATCGTTTTTTATTTAATAAAAAAATAGAACGCGAATTTTTAATATTTTTTTTAACTTTTTTAAATAATTTTTTATCAGAATTTAATATTTTTAAAAGTTTTTTATCAGAAATTAAAAATAATTCTTTAATTGAAGAAATATTTTTTGAAAATAACATTTCAAAAACAGTTTTATCAATTTTAAAATTTTTTTTAAACAAATTATATAAAAAATATTTTTCTTGTTTTTTTTTATTTTTAAATTCATCTTCAGTCATAACATTTAACTCCCATTTACTTAAAATAGAAGCTAACTTAACATTTTGACCATTTCTTCCAATAGCTTGAGCTAAATTTTTTAAATCTACTGTAATATCTATAAAATTTTTTTTTTTATTCACAATAATTGATAAAACTTCTGCAGGAGCCATAGAATTAACAACAAATTTTAAAATATTTTTGTCCCATAAAACAATATCAATTTTTTCTCCAAATAATTCATTTGATACAGCTTGAACTCTGGCACCTCTCATTCCTACACAAGCACCTACAGGATCAATTTTTTTATCATTAGTTTTAACTGCAATTTTTGATCTAGAACCAGGGTCTCTTGCAATTTCTTTAATTTCAATAATTCCTTCTCCTATTTCAGGAACTTCAATTTTTAATAACTCAGTTAACATTTCAGATCTAGAACGACTTAAAAGTAATTTAGAATTATTTTTTTTAGATTGAATACAATATAATATACTTTTAACTCGATCACCTAACCTAAAGTTTTCTCTAGGAAGCATTTCTTCTTTTAATAAAAAACCTTCTGCATTATCTCCTAAATCTAGGATAATATAATCGCGAGTTATTTTTTTAACGATTCCCGTATGAATTAAACCAGTTCTTTTTTTAAAATTATTAACCATAATTAATCTTTCAGCTTCTCTTACTTTTTGAATCATTACTTGTTTAGCTGTTTGAGTAGTAATTCTATCAAATTTAATAGATTTTATTTTTTCTTCAATATAATCATTTAAATTAATGTTTTTATCTTCATGTTGAGCTGCTTCTAATGTAATTTCTTTCATTGGTTGAAAAACTTCTTTTACTACTAACCATCTTCGATAAGTTTTAAAATTTCCATTTTTTTTATTAATTTTAACTCTAATATTAATATTTTTTTTTATTTTTTTTTTTGTTGCACTAGACAAAGCTTGTTCTAAAGCTTTAAAAATAACTGTTTTAGGAATAGATTTTTCATTTGAAACAGATTCAATTACTTTTAAAATATCTTTTTTCATATTTAAAATACCTTAAATATTATTTTTTAAAATAATTCAATATAAATATATTATTTTTTAAAAAATATAATACTATTAAAAATAAATAACTTTAAATGAAATAATAAAAAACCCCGAATAAACGGGGTTTTTAATTAAAAATAAACATAATATGATATTTTATATTTTTAAATTATTAAAATTTTATATTTTAATAAAAAATTTTTAAAATTTTTTATTAAAAATAATATTTTTTTTTTAAAATACCGAGAACAGGACTCGAACCTGTATGCTTAAAATTAAAATAAGCACTACTACCTCAAAGTAGCGTGTATACCATTTTCACCATCTCGGTAATTATTTAAAAAAATATAAAAAAATAAATTTTATTCAACTCTTTCTAAAATATAATTATTAATGTTACATTGTAATATACTTAATATTAAAAAAAAAAATGAACATATAATAGTTAAACGTGTCAAAAATTCATTTTTTGTTGAAATATTAAATAAATTTTTATTATTAGTGATATTAATATTTGATGAACCTTGAGTTTTTTGTATTAAAATTAAAAAAATTAACATTAATGAAAAAAATAAATAAATTAATAAAAAAAATGCTCGCACTTTTAATAATCCTATATTTAATAGTAATACTTTTAATATATAAATTATATATTTAAATTAAAAATAATTATAATTTTAAATATTAAAAAAATATTATTTAATTATATTCTATATATCAAATAAAATTTAATAAAAAAAATAAAAAAATATATATTTTAAAGTTATAAATTTTGTAATAAATTTTTTTATTTAAAATAATTATGTTATTCCATTTTAAATTTTCTATTCATTAATAAATCAATTTGATTTGTATTAATTGTTTCATATTTAATTAATGCATTTTTCATAGAATGTAAAATATCTAAATTTTTTTCTATTATTTTTCTTGCTTTTAAATAATTTATATCAATAATTTCTTTAATTTCTTGATCAATTATTTTTTTAGTATAATTTGAAAAATTATTAGATTGTAAAGATGATCTCTCTAATAAAATTTCTTCATCACAATATAATAAAGGTCCTAATTTTTTTGAAAATCCCCATTTAATAACCATATTTTTTGCTAAATTCGTTGCTACTTTAATATCATTAGATGCTCCAGTTGAAACAAAATCTTCTCCATAAATAATTTCTTCTGCAATTCTTCCTCCATAAAGTGTAGCAATTTGACTTTCTATTTTTTTTTTACTAATGCTTAAATGATCTGTTTTAGGTAAAAAAAATGTTAAACCTAAAGCATTTCCTCTAGGAATAATTGTTACTTTATGAACTGGATCATGTTCAGGAACTAATTTTCCTACAATAGCATGACCTGCTTCATGATATGCAATATATTCTTTTTGTTCCACACTCATAATCATAGATTTTCTTTCAGGACCCATCATAATTTTATCTTTTGCTTTTTCAAAATCATCCATTAAGACTGAAGTATGATTTCTTCTAGCAGCAAAAAGAGCTGATTCATTAACTAAATTAGCTAAATCTGCTCCAGAAAATCCAGGCGTTCCTCTAGCTATAATTGTTGAATTAAAATCTTTAGATATTGCAATTTTTTTAACATGAACATTTAATATTTGTTCTCTTCCTTTAATATCAGGTAATGGAACAAATACTTGACGATCAAATCTTCCTGGTCGTAATAAAGCAGGATCTAAAACATCTGGTCTATTTGTTGCTGCAATTAAAATCACTCCTTCATTTTTATCAAATCCATCCATTTCAACTAAAATTTGATTTAAAGTTTGTTCTCTTTCATCATTACCTCCACCTAATCCAGTTCCTCTTTTTCTTCCAACTGCATCAATTTCATCAATAAAAATTATACAAGGAGATAATTTTCTAGATTTTTCAAACATATCTCGAACTCTTGAAGCTCCTACACCAATAAACATTTCTACAAAATCTGAACCAGAAATAATAAAAAAAGGAACATTTGCTTCTCCAGCTATTGCTTTTGCTAAAAGAGTTTTTCCAGTTCCTGGTTGACCAACCATTAATAATCCTTTTGGAGAAATTCCACCTAATTTTTTAAATTTCTTTGGATTTTTAAGATAATCAACTAATTCTTTTACATCTTCTTTAGCTTCATCACATCCAGCAACATCTGAAAAAGTAGTTTTTATTTCATTTTTTTTAAATATTTTAGCTTTATTTTTTCCAAAAGACATTGCTCCTTTTCCACTTATTTGAATTTGTCTAATAAAAAAAATCCATGCAACAATCAACATTATCATAGGAAACCAAGAAATAAAAACAGACCATAAAAAACTAACTTCTTCTGAATTTTTTCCTTGAATTTTAACATTTTTTGATACAAGATGAGTTAACAAATTTGAATCATGTAAGGGAAGAAAAGTACAATATTTACTATTATCTTTTTTAGTCACATAAATTTCTTGTCCATCAATTATAACTGAACGTATTTTTTTTTGATTAACTTCAGATAAAAAAGTTGAATAATTTATTCTATATCGATCAAAATCATTTGAATGAAAATTTCGAAATATAGATGTAAATATAATAATAAAAATAGACCAAATGAGCATTTTTTTTACTATTTTTTTCAAGATATTAATCCTCATATAAATTACATGATATAATAAAATAAAATATCATTAACTAATTATTTTTTTATATTTTTTGCTATAACAAAAATTTCACGAGATTTTGAGCTAGAAGATTTTGGTTTATAAATTTTTACCATAGAAAAATAATTTTTAATAGACTTAATATATAAATCAAATCCATCTCCTTGAAATATTTTAGTTATAAAAATTCCATTTTTATATAAAATATTTAAAGATAAATTAAATACAATTTTACTCAAATTTATAGATCTACAAACATCAATTAAAGAATGACCTGTTATTTTTGGAGATAAATCAGACATAACTAAATTAGATTTTCTATTTCTTAAAGCATTTAAAATAGATAAATAAGTTTTTTTTTTTTTATATTTCCTTGTATAAAAATTACTTTTGGAATAGGGTTCATTAATTTTATATCACATGATATAACTGTTCCTATTTGACCAACTTTTTTTATAGCATATTGAGACCAACTTCCTGGAAAACATCCTATATCTATAACTATATTACCTAATTTAAATATATTAAATTTTTTATGTATTTCTTGAATTTTAAACCATGCTCGAGAGCGTATTTTTTTTTTATGTGATTTTTTTACATATACATCTTTAAAATGATTTCTTAACCATAATTTAGAACTAGATTTTTTTTTCATTTTTTAATTATTTTTTTATTATTTTTTTTATATATTTATATTATTTATTATAAAAATGTTTTTATTAGTTTAAAAAATTATATATTAAAATTTTTATTTTATAATTCATAAATTATATATATGTTATTTTTAAAATCTTATATGTAACAGATCCAACAGGAGTTTTAATTATAGCTAAATCATTAATTTTTTTTCCAATTAACCCTCTAGCCATTGGGGAATTAATTGAAATTAATTTTTTTTTAAAATTAGCTTCATTATCTCCAACAATTTGATAAGTATGAATACTATCAGATTGTACATTTAAAATATCAACTGTTGCTCCAAAAAAAATTTTTTTATTCATAGACATTTTAGTAACATCTATAACATTTGCATTAGATAATTGATATTCTATTTCTTGAATTTTTCTTTCACAAAAACCTTGTTCTTCTTTTGCAGCATGATATTCAGCATTTTCTTTTAAATCTCCATGAGCTCTCGCTTCAGAAATAGAAGAAATAATTTTTGGTCTTATAATATTTTTTAATTTATTTAATTCTTTTCTTAATTTTTTTTCACCTTTTATTGTCATTGGAATTTTATTTTTCATATATAAAAACCTTAATTTTTTTTATACAAAATTATAAATAATATTATTCTTTAAAAATATTTTATTTAAAAATTTTAAATATTTTAAATATTATAAATCAATTTATAAATAAAAATAATAAATTTATTATAATACATGATATATTAATACTATTAATTTTTAATTAATTTAAAATAATTAAAAATATAAGAACAATAAATTAAAAAATATTTTTATAAATTTAAATTTATATTAAAATAAAAAAAAAAAAAAAAAAAAATGAAAAACAAAATAAAAAAAATATTAATAAAAAAATTAAATTTATTTTATGTAAAAGTAAAAAAAAAAAATAATTATTATAAAATCACAGCAGTTGGAAAAATATTTTTTAAAACAAATGAAGTTAATAGACAAAAAATAATATATTCTCCATTATTAAAATTAATTACAAAAAAAAAAATACATGCTATTTCAATAAAAGCATATTCATTAAATGAATGGAAAAAACTTAAAAAAAATAAAAAAAAATAATATAAAAATATAAATTTATTAAATATGGAGAACTTCTTATGTATGCAATTTTTAAAAATGGAGGAAAACAGTATAAAGTAAAAATAGGACAAATTTTAAGATTAGAAAAAATTAATTCTAATATTGGTAATATAATAAAATTTAAAAATATTTTATTCTTAAAAAAAAAGAAAAAAATATTTTTAGGAAATCCTATTTTAAAAAATGCTGTAATAAAAGCTAAAATTTTTAGCCATGGAAGAGAAAAAAAAATTAATATTATTAAATTTAATCGTCGTAAGCATTATAAAAAAAAACAAGGTCATAGACAATACTATACTAGTATTAAAATACAAAATATTAAAATAAAAAAGGATATTTAATATGGCACATAAAAAAGCTGGTGGTTCAACAAGAAATGGACGTGATTCACATTCAAAACGATTAGGAGTTAAATGTTTTGGAGGAGAATATGTTAAATCTGGATCAATTATTGTTAAACAAAGAGGAACAAAATTTCATCCAGGAATAAATACTAAATGCGGAAAAGATCATACAATATATTCTATAATAGATGGAATAGTTCAATTTAAAAAAAAAGGATTAAAACAAAAAAAATTTATAAATGTAATACAAAAATAAAAATATTATTTTAAAATATAAAATTATAAATTTATTTTTTTATAAAAAAATAAAAAAATAATTTTTTATAAGAGCATTGTTATATGAAATTTATTGATGAAGCAATTATTAAAATTAAATCCGGAAATGGAGGAAACGGAATAATAAGTTTTAGAAGAGAAAAAAATGCTCCAAAAGGTGGACCAGATGGAGGAGATGGAGGAGATGGAGGAAGTATTTGGTTTAAATCAGATAAAAATTTAAATACTTTAATTGATTATACATTTAAAAAAATAATACAAGCAGAAAATGGAGAATCTGGAAAAAAAAGAAATAAATCTGGAAAAAAAGGAAAAGATAAAATATTATTTGTTCCTATAGGAACTAAAATAATTAACTTTGATAATAATGAAATTATTAAAGAATTTAAATATGATAAAGAATTATTTCTTGCAATACAAGGAGGTTGGCATGGACTTGGAAATACTAGGTTTAAATCTCCAACAAACAGAACTCCAAGAAAAAGATCAATTGGAAAAAAAGGCGAAACAAAAGTAATCAAATTAGAACTTTCTTTATTAGCTGATATTGGAATTCTTGGTTTGCCAAACGTTGGAAAATCTACTTTTATGAAAAGTATTTCTTCAGCTAAACCGAAAATTGGTAATTATGCATTTACTACTTTAATTCCAAATTTAGGTGTATTTTTTACAAAATCAAAAAAAAAAATAATTATTGCAGATATACCAGGAATAATTTCAGGAGCATCAAAAGGATCTGGTTTAGGATTAAAATTTTTAAAACATTTAGAAAAATGTAAAATACTATTACATATGATTGATTTGTCTGTAAAAAATTATAAAGAAATTATTAAAAATATTTTTATAATTCATACAGAATTAAAATTATATAATTACTCATTATATAAAAAAAAAAGATGGATCATTTTCAACAAATCAGATTTAATAAAAAAAAAAAAAATTAAAAAAAAAATAAGTAAAATATTAAAAAAAGTAAAAAATATTAAAAAATATTATATAATTTCATCAGTTACTAAAAATGGAATAAATAATTTATGCAAAGATTTCAGTAAATTAGTATAAATTAATTATTTATATAAAAAATATTTCTTTATACAAGTTAAAAAAATTGATTATAAAAAATTTTAATTATTTAACTTGTATATAATTTAATTAAAAATATTATCTTTTAGAAAATTGAGGTTTTCTTCTAGATTTTCTAAAACCAACTTTTTTTCTTTCTACTTGACGAGAGTCTCGAGTAACAAATCCAGATTTTCTTAATTCTTTTAATAAAGAATTATCATATTTTATTAATGCTCGAGCAATCCCTTGTCTTATAGCACCAGCTTGTCCTGAAATTCCACCTCCTTTAACAGTAATATAAAAATCAAATTTATCTTTCATTTTGACTAACTTTAATGGTTGTTTAATAATCATACAAGCAGTTTTTCGACTAAAATATTCTTCTAATTTTATTTTATTAACTACTATTTTTCCATTTCCAATTTTTAAAAAAACACGAGCAGAAGAAGATTTTCTTCGACCTGTTCCATAATTATTTTGAACTGTACTCATTTTTTTATATTTACATCCTAATTTTAAATTTCAAGCAATATTGGTTTTTGAGAATGATGATTATGAAATGAATCACGATAAACTTTTAATTTTTTAAAAATTAATCGACCTAAAGGTCCTTTTGGTAGCATTCCATACACAGATTTTTTTATAACTTTTTCAGGATTATTTATAATCATATCTGAAAATTTAACTTTTTTTAAACCACTAACATGTCCAGTATGTCGATAATAAATTTTTTGTTTAGTTTTTTTTCCTGTTAAACGAATTTTTGATGCATTAATTACAATTATATAATCTCCAACATCCATATATGGTGTATAGATTTCCTTATGTTTACCTCTTAAATAATGTGATATTAAAGTACATAAACGACCTAATATTTTGTCCGTTGCATCAATAAAATACCATTTCTTTATTATATTTTTAGAAGAAATAGAAAAACTTTTTGTATTCATATATATGCCTATATTAAAAAATTTTTTAAACTTTATAAAAATTTAAAAAAATACTATAATAAAAAATAATATTTATATATAAGAATAAAATATTAACATTAAAAATTATTTTTATTAAAATATTTTTAATAAAAAATTTTTTAATCAAATAAAATAAAAAATATATTAATTTATATAAATTAAAATATTTTTATTTTATATTTATACAATAAAAAATAATCTATAAAAAAAATGGAAAAAAAATGAAAAATAAAAAAATATTACATTTAAGAAAAAAAATAAATATTATAAATAAATCTATTATTAATTTATTATATAAAAGAAATTTAATTTCTAAAAAAATTGTTAAAGAAAAAATTCATAGTAATTATCCAATAAAAGATAAAAAAAGAGAAAATAAAATATTTGAAAAAATTATATATGAAGGTAAAAAATATAATCTTAAAAAAAAATATTTAATTAAAATTTTTAAGATTATTATTAAAAATTCGATAAAAACTCAAAAAAAAAAATTAAAAAAAAAAAAATTAAAATAGCATTTTTAGGACCTAAAGGATCTTATTCTTACATTGCTGCATTAAAATATTCAAAAAAAAAAAAAAAACAATTACATGCTATTCCATGTAAAAATTTTGAAAATATTGTTAAAAAAACTAAAAAAAAAAATATTTATGCAATTTTTCCTATTAAAAATAAAATTTCTGGAATAATTGAAGAAACTAATAAAATACTTAAAAAAAATAATTTTTTTTTTATAGACAAAATAAAAATTTCAATTAATCATTGTTTAATATCAAAAAAAAAACAATCATTAAAAACTATAAAAGTTATATATAGTCATTCTCAACCTATAAAACAATGTGAATTATTTATAAATAAATTTTCTCATTGGAAAATAAAATATACAAATAGTTCATCTGATGCAATAAAAATTGTTTCAAATAATAAAAAAAATAATATTGCAGCAATAGGAAATGAAATATGTAGTAAATTAAATAATATGAAGATAATTAAAAAAAATATATCTAATTGTCATGATAATAAAACATTATTTTATATACTATCAAAAAATAAAAAAATATAACTATAAATTTTTTAAATAAAATATATAAAACATTCAATTACTATAAAACAATTTTGAGTATAAAAAATGTTTAAAAATTTAACTAAATGTTTTTCTAAAATTATAAATAAAATATCAAATAAAGGACGAATTACTAATGAAAATATTAAACAAACATTAAGAGAAGTAAGAATTTCATTATTAGAAGCAGATGTTTCATTATTTATTATTAAGAAACTTATTAAAAAAATTAAAACAAAATGTATTGGAAATAAAATTAATAAATCTTTAACTCCAGGTCAAGAATTTATTAAAATAGTAAAAAAAGAATTAATATCTATTATAGGAAATAATAATTATAAAATAAAATTTTTAAAAAAAAAATTATCTATTTTTTTAATAATAGGATTACAAGGATCAGGAAAAACAACTAGTATTGGAAAACTTGCTTATTTATTTCAAAATAATTATAAAAAAAAAATTTTAGTAGTTTCAACAGATACAACTAGAGCTGCTGCAATTAAACAATTAAAAATTATATCTTCTCAAGTAAAAATAGATTTTTTTGATTCTAATAATCAACAAAAACCTATAGATATAATAAACAAAGCAATAAACTATGCTAATATAAAAAAATATGATGTATTATTTATAGATACTGCTGGAAGAATGCATATTGATGTACATTTAATGAAAGAAATAAAAAATATTTATAACTTTATTAAACCAATAGAAACAATTTTTGTAGTTGATTCAATGATAGGACAAGATTCTATAAATATCATTAAACAATTTAATAAGTTATTACCTATAACATCAATTTTTTTAACTAAAATAGATTCAAACACTAGATGTGGAATAGTATTATCAATAAAATATATTACAAATATCCCGATTAAATTTCTAGGAAATGGAGAAAAATTTAATGATATTATAATATTTAATGGAAAACAAATAGTTTCTAAAATTCTTGGAATGGAAAATACATTTTCATTAATTAAATCTATAGAAAAAAAAGTTGATAAGAAGTACTTAAATAAATTAAATAAAAAAATAAAACAAGGAAATAAATTTAATTTAAATGATTTTTTAAAACAAATTTATCAAATAAAAAAAATAGGAAAAATCAAAACAATATTAAATAAATTACCTTTAAATAATAATATAAAAAAAAATATTTTATTTCAAATTAATGATAAAATGTTTATAAAAATAGATTCTATAATTAAATCTATGACTATAAAAGAAAGAAAAAATCCAAAAATTATAAAATATTCAAGAAAAAAAAGAATTGCTTTAGGATCTGGAACAAATATTCAAGATATTAATAAACTTTTAAAACAATTTGAATTAATGAAAAACATAATGAAAAAAATGAAAAATGTTGGAATTATTAAATTATTTAAAAATATAAAAAATATGATTTTTTAATATCAAATATAGAAAATAATTTTTAAGGAAAATTTAAAATATGGTAAAAATACGACTTTCTAGACATGGATCAAATAAAAAACCTTTTTATAAAATTGTTGTTACAGATAGTAGATCTTCTAGAAATGGAAAATTTATTGAAAAAATTGGATTTTTTAATCCTATTATTAATAATAAAAATATATCTTTTCAAATAAATAAAGAAAAAATTAAATATTGGGTTTCTGTTGGAGCACAAATATCTTATAGATTAAAATACCTAATAAAAAAATATAAGTAAAATTTAAATGAGTTTAAAAATATTTAAAAAAATAATAATAGGAAAAATATTTTTTCCATATGGAATTTTAGGTTGGTTAAAAATTTTTTCATTCACTGAAACAAAAGAAAATATTTTTAAATATAAACCTTTATTATATTATGATAAAAAAAAAATAAAAAAATTAAAAATTCAATCTTGGAAAAATTATAAAAATTTTTTTTTAATAAAAATAAAAAATATTAATACTAGAAATGAAGCATTTTTTTTTAAAAATAAAAAAATATTTATTTATTCTAATCAATTAAAAAAAAAATATAAAAATGAATATTATTGGCATGAAATTCTTAATTCAAAAGTTTTTGATAAAAATAAAAAATTTATTGGAATAGTAAAAGAAATAATTCGAACGCCATCAAATGATATTTTAAAAATTACTTTAAAATCTTTCAAACAAAAAAATATAGAAAAATTAATACCATTTATTGAAAATAAAATTATAAAAAAAATAAAAATAAAAGAAAAAAAAATAATTATTAACCAAAAAAAGGATAAATTTTTTGATAAATTTTAAAATACTTACAATTTTTCCAAAAATGTTTAATTCAATTATTAATTATGGAATGATATCTAGAGCAATAAAAAAAAAATCATTAAATTAAGTATTTTAAACATTAGAAAATTTAGTAATAAAAAAAATAAAAATATAGATGATAGACCTTATGGAGGAGGTCCAGGAATGATTATGAGTTTTTTACCTTTAAAAAAAGCTATCATAAAAGCTAAAAAAAATAAAAAATGTATAGTTATTTATTTATCTCCTCAAGGAAAAAAAATATCAAATTCAAGATTAAAAAAATTATCTAAAAAAAAAATAATTATATTAATTTGTGGAAGATATCAAGGAATAGATCAAAGATTAATAAATAAATATGTTAATAAAGAAATATCAATTGGAAATTATATTTTAACTGGAGGAGAATTAGCTGCAATGGTTTTTATAGATAGTATATCTAGATTTCTTCCAGGAGTAATAAAAAAAAAAAAATCTGAACATCAAGATTCTTTTTCTCATATGTTATTAGATTATCCTCATTATACAAGACCAAAAATAATAGATAATATGAAAGTTCCAAAAATTCTTTTATCAGGAAATCATAAAAAAATTAAATTATGGAGATTAAAAAAATCTATTCAACAAACATTTTTAAAAAAACCTAAATTATTAAAAAAAAAGAAATTAAAAAATATAGAAAAAAAATTTTTAAATAAATTTAAAAAAAAATTAAATAAAAAAATATAAAAATTCTAATTAAAGACAAAAATATGAAAAATATTATACACAAAATAGAAAAAAAACAAATAAAAAAAAATATACCAAAATTTAATTCAGGAGATACAATCGAAGTTAAAGTATGGGTAATGGAAGGATCTAAAAAACGTTTACAATCTTTTGAAGGAATTGTAATAGCAAAAAAAAATAGATTTTTACAATCTTCTTTTTGTGTAAGAAAAATTTCTAATGGAGAAGGTGTAGAAAGAGTGTTTCAAACTCATTCTTATAATATTAAAAAAATATTTATAAAAAGAAAAGGAAAAGTTAAAAAATCTAAATTATATTATTTACGTAAAAAATTTGGAAAATCTGCAAGAATAAAAGAAAAAATATAATTCTAAATTATTATAATATATTTTTTTAAAAATTTAAATTTATAAAAAACACGCAGTCATAATAAAAAATGTGACTGCATGTATCAAATTTTTTAATAAAAATTAATGAAAACAAAATTATTTTGTACCACCAATAGTTAAATTATCTATTTTAATTGTAGGTTGACCTACACAAACTGGAATTTCTTGACCATCTTTTACACAAATACTTGATCCATTATTTATTACTAAATCATTTCCAACCATAGAAATTTTATTCATTACTGATAAACCAGATCCAATTAATGTAACATTTTTAATAGGATAAACAATTTTACCTTTTTTTATTAAATATGCTTCAGAAGTAGAAAAAACAAATTCTCCAGAAGTAATATCCACTTGCCCTCCAGTAAAATTTACCGCATAAATTCCATATTCTACACTTTCTATCATTTCTTTAAATGTTGAATTTCCAGATAACATATAAGTATTAGTCATTCTAGGTATAGGAAGATAAGCATATGATTCTCTTCTTGCGTTTCCTGTGGATATTGTGTTAGTTAATGATGCATTAAATTTATCTTGTAAATATTTTTTTAAAATTCCTTTTTTTATTAAAATATTATATTTTCCTGGAGTTCCTTCATCATCAATAGAAATAGAACCTCTAAAATTTTTTTTTGTTCCATCATCTATTACTGTACATAAATTTGATGCTATTTTTGTATTAATTTTATTACTATAAACAGATAATTTTTTTCTATTAAAATCACCTTCTAATCCATGACCAACAGCTTCATGTAATAACACTCCTGGGCATCCTGGTCCTAATATTACAGGAAAAGACCCAGATGGAGCTTCTTTAGAAGATAAATTTAAAATAGAAATTCTAGCTGCTTCTTCAGATAAACTTCTTAAATTTGATATTCCATTTTTATTTATTTTTAAAAAATATTTATATGTCCCTCTTATTCCCCCGCTAGATGTTCCAATTTCTCTTTTTCCTTTATTTTCTGATAATACACTAATTCTTAAAGAAACTAATGGTCTAATATCTGCTGATAAAATACCGTCTGTTGATGCAATTAAAATATATTCATAAGATCCTGATAAACAAGCAGTAACTTTAGAAACTCTTGAATCATAATTTCTAGAAAAAAAATTTACTTGATTTAATATATTAATTTTTTTTTTATTAGAAAGAGAATATAAAGGATTTTGAAATCCATAAAAAGATTTATTATTATTTTTTATAAATTTTTCATTATTATATATTTTTTTTTTATTTAAAATATTTTTAACAGATTTGCAAATTTTTTGTAATCCTAAAATATTAATTTGATCCGTATATGCAAAACCTGTCATTTCTTTATATATTGCTCTCAAACCAATTCCTTTATTAAAATTATAAAATCCATTTTTAATAATTTTATTTTCTAATATCCAAGATTCATTCATTTTAGATTGAAAATAAATATCTGAATAATGTATTTTTTTCTCTGATATATCAGATAAAATAGAAAATATATCATTTGTACTAATATTATTTTTATATAATATTTTGTTTTTTACTATTTTCAACATATATACTCTCTTATAAAAAATATTTAAAAAAATTATTTTAAAATTATATTTTTTATTTAAAACAAATTTTAAATAATATTAAACCTATATTTTATATATTGAATCTTTATATTTGTATTGTATAATATAATTTTATAAAAATTATTAAAAATTAAAAAAAATAAAAAATGAAAAAAAATATTTTACTTTTAAATGGACCAAATTTAAATTTATTAGGAAATAGAGAAAAAAAAATTTATGGAAAACTTTCATTATCAAATTTATTAAAAAAATTAATAAAATATAGTAAAAAACTTTCAATTAATTTAATACATTTACAATCTAATGCAGAACATATATTAATTGATAAAATACATAATTCTAAAAAAGATAAAATAAATTATATTATTATTAATCCAGCTGCTTTTACACATACTAGCATTGCTTTAAGAGATGCTTTATTAGCTGTTAATATTCCATTTATTGAAATTCATATATCAAATATTTACGCTCGTGAAAATTTTAGAGCTCATTCTTGGTTATCAGATATTTCTAATGGAATAATTTGTGGATTAGGAGTAGATGGTTATAAATGGGCATTAAAAACAGCTATTAAAAGATTAAATTTAAAATAATATTTTTAAAAAAATATTAATAATTTTTTTTAATAAAATAAAATTTTTTATTTTTTTAAATTTAAAATTAAATTTTGAATATCCTTTGGAAGATTTGATTTTAAAATAATTTTTTTTTTTGTTATAGGATGAATAAAAATTAATTTATAAGCATGTAAAGCTTGTCTATGAAAATTCTTGATTTGTTTAAAATATATATTTTTTTCTAATCCATAAAAAATATTTAAATTACATTTATATTTTTTATCTCCAACAATTGGATGATTTATAGATTTTAAATGAACTCTAATTTGATGTGTTCTTCCAGTTTCTAAACGTAATTTTAATAATGTTAAATTTGAAAACTTTTTATATATTTTATAATATGTTTTTGAAATTTTTCCTATAGAATTAACAGTCATGCATGTTCGTCTTATTTTATCTCTAATAATTGGTGAATTAATAATTCCTCCATTTGTAACACAACCATAAACAAGAGCTTTATATTTTCTAATAATTTCTCTTTCCTTCATCATTTTTTTTAATAAAAAATATGAAGGAACACTTTTTGCTACTATTATTAAACCAGTTGTATCTTTATCTAAACGATGAATAATTCCAGCTCTAGGTATTTTATTCATATTAATATTATAATAAAGCAAACCATTTAATAGAGTTCCTGTAGTATTCTTTAATCCTGGGTGAACAACTAACGAAGATGGTTTGTTAATAACTAATAAATAATAATCTTCATATATAATATCTAAAAATATTTTTTCAGGAATATTAAAATTTTTTTTATAAATTTCTATTTTAATTTGTAAAATATCTCCTTTAAATATTTTAAAATCTGGAGAATTAATCATAACATTATTTACATAAAGATAATTTTTTAATATATTTTTTTTAATAATACTTCTTGAATACTTAGGAAATAATTTTGATAAAACTTTATCTACTCTATAATTATTAAATTTTTTTGTAGAAATAGTTTTTTTTAAACATATTATATTAACCATTAAAGAAATCCTTTTTTTATTATAAAAAATTTTTTAATATAAAATAAATATTTTAATTTTAAAATATATAATACTTATCTTTGAACTAAATAAAAATTTTTAAAAATATATTATAATATTTATTTATTTCATTTTATATAATACGAATTGATACATAATATAAATTTAAAAATAAAAAAAAAAAGAAAAGAATATAATATAATTATTAGTTATTATATATTTAAAAATTTTAAAAATAATCTTTGGATATATATGAATAATACAACAGAATCTATACGTAAAAAGTTTTTAAGCTTTTTTAAAAAAAAAAATCATATAATTTATCCTAGTAGTTCATTAATAATAGAAAATGATCCATCACTTCTATTTACGAATGCAGGAATGAATCAATTTAAAAATATTTTTTTAGGATATGAAAAACCAATATATAAAAAAATTTCTAGTATACAAAATTGCATTAGAACTGGAGGAAAACATAATGATTTAAACAATGTAGGATATACATCTAGACATCATACATTTTTTGAAATGTTAGGAAATTTTAGTTTTGGATCTTATTTTAAAAAAAAATCTATTTTATATGCATGGGAATTATTAACTTCAAAAAAATGGTTTCATATTAATGAAAATAAACTATTAGTTACAGTATATAAAAATGATATAGAAACATATAATATTTGGAAAAATATTATAGGTTTATCAAAAAATAAAATAATTCAAATAAAAGATAAAAAAAAAATAAAATATAATTCTGATAATTTTTGGAAAATGGGAAAATATGGTCCATGTGGTCCATGTACCGAAATTTTTTATGATTATGGAAAAACAAATAAAAATAAAATAATAAATTCTAAACAAATATGTAAAAAAAGATATATAGAAATATGGAATATTGTATTTATACAATATAATGAATTACCAAATCAAATTTTTGAAAAATTAAAATATCCTTCTGTAGATACAGGAATGGGATTAGAAAGAATAGCATCAATTTTACAAAATGTAGATTCAAATTATAAAATTGATATTTTTAAAAATATTATAAAAAAAATTAAAAAAATAAATAAAATAAAAATAAATAACAAAAAATCTTTACAAGTTATTTCAGATCATATTCGATCTAGCGCATTTTTAATTTCAAATAATATCATACCTTCGAATGAACATAGAGGATATATTTTAAGAAAAATTATTAGAAGAGCTATTATACATGGAAGAACAATTGGAATAAAAAAATGTTTTTTTTATAAATTAGTTCCAAGTTTAATTAAATATATGGGTAGTTCTGGAAAAATACTACATAAACATAAAATAAAAATTGAAAATATATTAAAAAATGAAGAAATAAAATTTTCAAATACTTTAAATAATGGATTAAAATTATTAAAAAACGAAACAAAAAAATTAAAAAATAAAAAATTAGACGGAAGTTTTGTATTTTATTTATATGATACTTTAGGTTTTCCAATCGATTTAACTCAAGATTTTTGTAAAGAAAAAAATTTTAAAATAGATACTAAAACATTAAAACAAGAACTAAAAAAAAGAAAGAAATTTTCTAAAAAACAAAATATTTATAAAAATAAAAAAATATTTATTCAAAATATAAAAAAAACTAAATTTTTAGGATATAATTTTTATAAATATAAAAGTAATATACAATATATTTATAAAAAGTATAAATTAGTTAAAATAATTTCTTATCCAAATAAAGGAGAAATAATTCTTGATAAAACTCCATTTTATCCAGAATCTGGAGGACAAATTGGAGATATAGGAATTATTAAATCAAAAAATGGAAAATTTAAAGTTATAAAAACTAAAAAATATGGAAATTTTATTATACATTATGGAAAAATTATTTCAGGAAAAATAGAACATAATGATATAGTATATTCAAAAATAAATATTAAAAAAAGAAAATTAATAGAAAAAAATCATACAGCCGTACATTTATTAAATTCTGCATTAAAAAAAATTTTAGGAAATCATGTGATTCAAAAAGGATCATTAGTTAAAGATAATAAAATTAGATTTGATTATTCTTATTTTAAACCTTTAAAATTTAATAAAATAATAAAAATAGAAAATTTAGTTAATCAATTTATTAGAAAAAATAAAAAAATAAAAATTTTTAAAACAGATTTTGAAAATGCTAAAAAAAAAAATATTACTTTATTATCGAATAAAGTATATAAAAAAAATGTTAGAGTTGTTTCAATAAAACCATTTTCACAAGAATTATGCGGTGGAACTCATACAAAAAAAACAGGAAAAATTATAATATTTAAAATTCTTTCTGATAAAAGTATTTCATTTGGTATAAGAAGAATTACAGCTGTAACATATAAACAAGCTTTTTCTTTTATTCAAAAAAAAGAAAAAATAATAAAAAAAATTAAAAAAATAATACAAAATAAAAATTTAAGTATTATTTCTCAATTAAAAAAAATTATTATAGAAAAAAATAAACAATTAAAAGAAAATAAAAAAATATTAAAAAAATATATATATTTAATATCTAAAAAAATATATAAAAAAAATATTTTTATTAATAATAAAAATTTTATTTTTAAGATATTAAAAAATGAAAATAATATATATATTAAAAAAATAATTGATCAATTACAGAAAAAATTTCAATCTATTGTTATTATTTTAATTAATATTTCAAAAAAAATTTATTTTACAATTAAAATTAGTAAAAATTTAACAAAAAAAATTCAAGCAAATAAAATTTTATCAATAATATTTAATATAATTAACGGAAAAGGAGGAGGAAATATAAATCTTTCTGAAGGTGTAGGAGAAATTACACAATTTAATATAAAAAAAATAAATACAGTACAAAAAAAAATTATTTCTATATTAAAAAAGAATTAAAAAAAATAAATTTAGTATAAATTTAAAAAAAATAATAATAAAATAATATATAAATTTTTAAATTAAAATGAGATACTAAATTAAAAAAAAACTTTTAAGGAAAAAAAATGTTAATTTTAACAAGAAGAGTAGGAGAAACATTAGTTATAGGAGATGAAATAACCGTAACAGTATTAGGAGTTAAAGGAAATCAAGTAAGAATAGGTGTAAATGCACCAAAAGAAATTTCTGTACATAGAGAAGAAATATATCAAAAAATTCAAGCTGAAAAAAATAAAAAAATAAAAAAATAAAAATAAAAAATTTTAATATTATTATATAAAATAATAAAATTAAAAATATAAAATTGACTTTTAAAAACAAAAAAGTATACTATAAAATTATAAAAAATGGTTTTTTTAAATAATCAAAAGTGAGATGGCCGAGTGGTTTAAGGCGCTCCTCTGCTAAGGGAGTATGTATTAAAAATGCATCGAGGGTTCGAATCCCTCTCTCATTATTTATTAATTTAAATAAAAAATTAATAAATTTAATAAAATATTTTTAAAATAAAACAACACATCCGTAGCTCAGTTGGATAGAGCACTCGGCTACGAACCGAGAGGTCGTGGGTTCAAATCCTTCCGGATGTAAATTATATTTTGTTCTTAAAAAAATACAAAAAATTTAAAATTTATTATCAACTTTTATTTTTTTTTATTATGAAAAAATTTAAAAAAAAAATTCCAAGAATTTATTTAAAAAAAAAAATAGAAATTAATCAAAAAATATCTATTAAAAATGAAAAAAAACATTATATTAAATCAGTTATGAGAATGAAAAAAAATGATATAATTAATATATTTAATAATACAAATTATGTTTTTAAATCAATAATTATAAAAATAAAAAAAAAAATAATTATTAAAATAATTAAAAAAAAAATAATTAATAATGAATCAAATTTAAAAATTAATTTAGGGCAATCAATTTCAAGAAATTCTAATATGTCATGGATTATTCAAAAATCTTCTGAACTTGGAGTGCATTCAATAACTCCAATAATATGCAAAAAATCATTTTTAAAATATAATTTAAAAAAAAAAATTAAAAAATGGAAAAAAATATCAATTTCAGCTAGTGAACAATGTGAAAGAAATTTAATAACTAAAATAAAAAAACCAATAAAATTAAAAAAATGGATTCAATCTTTAAAATCTGATAAAAATATTTTTTTTACACCAAAAAAAATAAAATATAATTCAAAATTTTTTTTAAAAAAATTTAATAAAATTAATATTTTAATAGGATCAGAAAAAGGATTATCAAAAAAAGAAATTAAATTATGTTTAAATAACAATTTTTTTCATATGAATTTAGGAAAAAGAATTTTAAGAACGGAAACAGCTTGTATCACAGCAATTTCTATTATTCAATATAAATATGGAGATTTAAATATTTTTAATAAAATTTAATTTAATATTTTAAATTAATATCTGCAATTATTATTTTCTAAATATTGTTTTTATTTTATTTTTTTTACTTATTAATAAAATATCTGGTTTTCTTTTAGAAAATATTCCTACTGAAACTACTCCAGGTATATTATTTATTTTTTTTTCTAAAAATTTTGGATTTGATATAAATAAATTTTTAACATCTAAAATATAATTATTATTATCTGTTAAAACATTTTTTCTTTTTTCTACGATTCCTCCTAACTTTAATAATTCATATTTTACATATTTATATGCCATTGGTATTACTTCAATTGGCAATGGAAATTTTCCTAAAACATTAACAATTTTAGTTTCATCTACAATACAAATAAATTGTTTTGCAGAAGATGCTATAATTTTTTCTCGTGTTAATGCAGCTCCTCCTCCTTTAATCATTTCCATATTTTTATTTATTTCATCTGCACTATCAATATATATAGGTAAAAAGTTAATATTATTTAAATAAAATATTTTTATTCCATATTTGTTTAAAATATTTGTTGTTTTTGTCGAAGAAGAAACAGCTCCTTTTATTTTATTTTTAAATTTTTTTAAATATTTTAAAAAATAAGATATAGTAGATCCAGTACCAATTCCAATAATTTCTTTTAAAGGAATAAATTTTAAAACTTCAAAAGCAACTTTTTTTTTTAATTTTTTTAAATTCATAAAATTAATACCGTTATATTAAATAAAATTTAAAGTAATTTTTTTTATTTATTTTTTAAAATTTTTAAATAAAATATTAAAAAATAAAAAAATAAAAATTTATATTTTTATAAAAAGATTTTAAAAAGTAGTATTAATTTCAACATTAATAATATAATAAAAACTGGGGTACCTGGATTCGAACCAGGGTTGTCGGTATCAAAAACCGATGCCTTAACCTCTTGGCTATACCCCAAAAAAAAAAGAAATTTATAAATTTTACGGAAGGCGAGATTTGAACTCGCACACCACAAAAGGCGCCAGAACCTAAATCTGGTGCGTCTACCAATTTCGCCACTTCCGCATATAAATAAATTTTTTTATATTAAAAAATTATATTTATATTTTATATAAAAATATAAATAGCTATAATGGGAATCGAACCCATGACCTCAGCGTTATGAGTGCTGCGCTCTAACCAACTGAGCTACATAGCTAAAAATTTAAAATAATTTATAATAATTAAAGAAATAAAAAAATAAAATTATTAATATACATAAAATTTATTTCTTATTTAAATAATATATTAACATAAATTATTTTAATTTAATATTTATAAATTTTTATTTTATATAAAATTTTAAAAATTATATCACATTAAAAATAAAAATTATATATAAAGAATATATAATAAAATTTTATAATATATATTGTATAAAAAGGAAAAAAAATGTTTAATTATAAAAAAAATAAAAATTTTATATTTAAAATAATTAATAAAGATTTAAAAAAAAAAAAAATTAAACAAGTACATACTAGATTTCCTCCAGAACCAAATGGATTTCTTCATATTGGTCATGCTAAATCTATATGTTTAAATTTTGAAATTGCCAAAATATATAATGGAAAATGTAATTTAAGATTTGATGATACTAATCCATCAACTGAAAAAAAAAATTATGTTAAATCTATAAAAAAAAATATTAAATGGATGGGATATAAATGGAATAAAAAAATTTTTTATTCTTCTCAATATTTTAAAAAAATATATAAGTATGCAATAAAATTAATTAAAAAAAAATTAGCTTATGTAGACAAATTATCTAAAAAAGAAATAAAAAAATATAGAGGAACATTAAAAAAAAAAGGAATAAATAGTCCATATAGAAGTCAATCAATAAAAAAAAATTTATATTTATTTAAACAAATGAAAAAAGGAAAATTTAAGGATGGAGAAGCATGTTTACGAGCAAAAATAAATATGAAATCATTAAATATAACTATGAGAGATCCAGTTTTATATAGAGTAAAAAATATTCCTCATTATCGTACAAAAAATAAATGGTTTATATATCCAACATATGACTTTGGTCATTGTATTTCAGATACTATAGAGGGTATTACTCATTCATTATGTTCACTTGAATTTTTAAATAATAATGAATTATATCAATGGATTTTAAAAAAAATAAATATTAAAAAAAAACCAAAACAATATGAATTCTCTAGATTAAATTTAGAATATACAGTTCTTTCTAAAAGAAAATTAAAAATATTAGTAAAAAAAAAAATTGTTGATGGATGGAAAGATCCTAGAATGCCTACAATTTCTGGTTTAAAAAATAGAGGATACACTCCTAAATCTATTAAAAATTTTTGTAAAAAAATTGGAATTTCTAAAAAAAATAATTTAATTGAATTATCACTCTTAGAACATTGTATAAGAAATGATTTAAATTCAAAAACACCAAGATTTATGGCTGTACTAAATCCAATAAAAATAATAATAACTAATATATCTGATAATTATAAAAAAAAAATAATTGTACCAAATCATCCATTATATCCAAATATTGGAACACATAAAATTTATTTTAATAAAATAATATATATTGATAAATCAGATTTTAAAGAAAATTTTAGTTCTAAATATAGAAGATTATCTTTAAACAAAGAAGTAAGATTACGATATTCATATATAATTAAAGCAATAAAAATAAAAAAAGATAATAAAGGAAACATAAAAACAATATTTTGTACATACGATAAAGATACATTAGGAAAAAAACCAAAAAATAGAAAAGTTAAAGGAGTAATACATTGGGTTTCAAAAAAATATTCTATTCCAGCTAAATTTCAATTATTTAAACCTATATTTACTATTAAAAATCCAGAAAATAAAAAAAAATATTTAAAATATATTAATAAAAAATCAATTAAAATTACAAATGGATTTATAGAAAAATGCTTTTTAAAAAAAAATAAATTTAATTCTATTCAGTTTGAACGAGAAGGATATTTTATAATTAATAAAAAAAATACAATAAAAAATAAAAAAATTACATTTAATAAAATAGTATCTTTAAAAGGAAAAAATTATTAATAAATAAAATATTTTTTTTATAAAAAATTTATAAAAAAATTAAATTATTTGAAAAAATTTAAAAAATTTTTTAAAAAAAAAATGTTACAATTAAATTCTTGTAAAGAATTTAATTAAATTATTAAATATTTAATTTTAAAAATTTTATTTTGTTTTTTTTTTTTTTTTTTATAAAAAAAATTAATATTTTTTAATATTAAATAATATATTTAAATTAATATATGTAAATAATGTAAAAATTAATAATTAAATTTAAAATTTTTAAAAATTAATATATAGTGTAAAAATTTATAATTTTTTATAAAAAATTATTTTAAAAAATAAAGGAATAAATAAATGTCTAAAATAATTAAAGTACATGGTAGAGAAATTATTGATTCAAGAGGATATCCTTCAGTAGAAGCTGAAGTATATACTAATAATGGTTTTATTGGAAGAGCATCAGTTCCATCTGGTTCATCAAAAGGATCTCGAGAAGCAATTGAATTAAGAGATAAAGACAAAAATCGATTTTTTGGATATGGTGTAAAAAAATCTATTGACTTTATAAATAATATAATTAATAAAAATTTAATTCAAAAAGACTCTATAGATCAAAAAAATATTGATCAAATCATGATTGATATAGATGGAACAAAAAATAAATCTATTTTAGGAGCAAACACTATATTAGCTGTTTCTTTAGCTAATGCTAAAGTTGCTGCAATGTCTAAAAAAATTTATTTATTTGAACACATTTCAGATTTAAATAATTCTTCTAAAAAATATTCTATGCCATTACCAATGATGAATATTATCAATGGAGGAAAACATGCAAATAATAATATAGATATACAAGAATTTATGATTCAACCCATTTCTGCTAAAAATTTTAAACATGCAGTTCAAATGGGTTGTGAAATTTTTTATAATTTATCAAAAATATTAAAAAAAAAAAAAATGAGCACTTCTGTTGGAGATGAAGGAGGATACGCTCCAAATTTAAATTCTAATGAAGATGCAATTATTCTAATTTCAAAAGCAATTAAAAAATCAGGATATGTTTTTGGAAAAGATATAACTCTTGCTATAGATTGTGCAGCATCAGAATTTTATAATAAAAAATCTAAAAAATATTATTTAAAAGGAGAAAAAAAAATATATTCTTCAATAGAATTTACACAATATTTAAAAAAATTAACACAAAAATATCCAATTTTCTCTATTGAAGATGGTCAAGATGAATCAGATTGGAAAGGTTTCTTAAATCAAACTAAAATATTAGGAAACAAAATTCAAATAGTTGGAGATGATTTATTTGTAACAAATAAAAAAATTTTAGAAAAAGGAATAAATAATAAAATAGCAAATTCTATTTTAATTAAACCTAATCAAATTGGAACGTTAACAGAAACACTTCAAACTATTCAATTAGCTAAAAAAAATAATTATAATGTAATTATTTCTCATAGATCAGGAGAAACAGAAGATGTAACAATATCTGATTTAGCTGTAGGAACATCAGCTGGACAAATCAAAACAGGATCTTTAAGTCGAACAGATAGAATATCAAAATACAATCAATTAATTAGAATAGAGGAAAAATTAGGATATACTAAATCACCATATTATGGATCAAAAGAATTAATAATAAAAAATAATAATAAAAAATAATTATAAAAAATAAAAAAAAGTAGTAAAATAATATATTTATTAAAATATATCATATTTTACTACATTTATATTATTAAAATAAAAAAATTTTAACATAATTATATTTTTATTTGAATTAATTAAAAATTTTTATTAATAATACTTATTATATAATAAATTAATTTAATAAAAATTTATGAAAAAATATAAAAAAAATTTATTAATTATCGTAGATGGGACTAATTATTTATATAGATCATATTTTGCATTTAAAAATTTTAAAAATAAAAAAGAAGAACCTATTGGTGTAATATATGGTACTTTAATTATGTTGAAAAAAATTTTTAATAAATATAATCCAAAAAAAATAATAATTGTTTTTGATCATAAAAAAAAAACATTTAGGAATAAAATATATAAAAAATATAAATCTAATAGACAAAATATTCCATTAGATTTAAAAAAACAAATTAAAAATGTAAAAAAAATTATAAAATATATTGGAATTCCAATATTAAAAATACCTGGATTTGAAGCAGACGATATTATTGGAACTTTATCTAAAAGATATTTCAAATATATAAAAAAAATATTAATATTAACTAATGATAAAGATATGACTCAATTAATAAATAAAAATGTAAAAATATTAGATAATAATTCAAAAATTATAGGAAAAAAAGAAGTTATAAAAAAATATGGAGTAAAACCAAAATTAATTAAATATTTTTTAGCAATAGTAGGAGATCGTTCAGATAACATTCCTGGAATCCCAGGTATAGGAATAAAAACAACTCAAAAAATTTTAAAAAAATTTAAATCTTTAAAAGATATTTATAAAAATTTAAAAAAATTAAAATTTTTAAATATAAGAAATTCTATAAAACTTAAAAATATTTTTAAAAAAAATAAAAAAATTGCTTTTCTTTCATATTCTTTAACTAAAATTAAAACAAATATTAAAAATAAAAAATTAAATAAAAAATTTAAACTAAAAAAACCAAAATGTAAAAAAATATTTAAATATTTTAAAAAAAATAATTTAAAAAAATTAAAACAATCTTTTAAAAATTCTAATTGGTTTAAAAAATTATTAAAAAAAAATATTTAAATTCATTTTTATATAAAAAAATTATTTTAAAAAATATATTAATATAAATAAAATTTATTAAGAAATTAAATAAAATTTATATATAAATTATTTATAATTTTTTTTAATTTCAATATTCCAATTTTTTTAAAAGAAGAAAAAATTAAAATTTTTGCTTGAATATTTAAAGATAAAAGTTTTTTTTTCGCAATAAGATATTTTTCTTTTTTTAATGAATTATTAATTTTATCAGATTTATTTAATAATATAATAATATTAATTTTTTTTTTTTTAAGTAATTTTATTATTTCTAAATCAATTTTTTTAAAAAAAAAATTTATATCTACTAATATAATTACTCCAATTAAAAAAATTCTTGATAATAAATATTTTTTTACTTCATTAATCCATTTTAATTGTACTTTTTTTGAAAATTTAGAATAACCATACCCTGGTAAATCAATAAATCTAAAACCATTATTTAATGTAAAAAAATTAATTAATTGAGTGCTTCCTGGATATTTACTAACTCGAGACATTTTTTTTTTATTAGATAACACATTAATTAAAGTTGATTTTCCAGTATTAGAATATCCAATCAAAGCTATTTCATAACCAAAATGAATATTTATATCTTTTACAGAAGAAAAACTTTTTAAAAAAGAAAATGTATTAAAATTCAATATTTTCATAAAAACCTTATAAAAAATGAATTATATATAATAAATTGTTAAAATATTTAAAAAAAAAAATTATAAAATACTGTTAAATTCTAATGAATGTATTATTATAAATAAATATTTTAAAAAATTATATCATAAAAATATTTATTTTTTGATAAATTTAAAAAATTTAATATATTAAAAAATTAAAAAATGGAAAAAATAAAAAAAATGAATAAAAAAATTAGAAATATAGCAATTATTGCTCATGTTGATCATGGAAAAACAACATTAATAGATAAATTGCTACAACAATCTGGAATATTTAAAAATCATGAAAAAAAAAAAGAAAGAGTAATGGATAGTAATGATTTAGAAAAAGAAAGAGGAATAACAATAACTTCTAAAAATACATCTATAATATGGAAAGAATATAAAATAAATATTGTAGACACTCCTGGTCATGCAGATTTTGGAGGTGAAGTAGAACGAGTTTTATCTATGGTAGATTCTGTTCTATTAGTTGTAGATGCTTTAGATGGACCAATGCCTCAAACTAGATTTGTAACAGAAAAATCTTTTAAATATAATATTAATCCAATTTTAGTAGTAAATAAAGTAGATAGAAAAAATGCTAGACCAGATTGGGTTATAGATCAAGTATTTGATTTATTTATTAATTTAAATGCAACAGATAAACAATTAGATTTTCCAATAATTTATACATCAGCTTTACTAGGAAAATCAGGTTATGATTATAAAAAATTAAAAAATAATATGACTCCTTTATTAAAATCTATAATTAAATATACACCAGCTCCAAAAAATAATGTTAAAAAAAAATTTAAAATGCAAATATCTCAATTAGATTATGATAATTATCTTGGGGTAATTGGAATAGGACGAATTCAATCAGGTTCAATTAAAATAAATAAACAAATTAAAGTGATAAATAATAAAGGAAAAAATTATTTTGGAAAAATAAATAAAATATTAACATATGTTGGGTTAAAAAGAGTTAACACCGACACAGCAATATCAGGAGATATTATTGCAATTACAGGAATTAATAATATTAAAATTTCCGATACAATATGTGATATTCAAAATAACATTCCATTACCAAAATTAAAAATAGATGAACCTACAGTAAAAATGTTTTTTTCAGTAAATTCTTCTCCTTTTTCAGGAAAAGAAGGAAAATATATTACATCTAGAAATATTTTAGAACGATTAAATAAAGAAAAAATACATAATGTAGCATTAAAAGTAGAAGAAACTAAAGATTCTAGTGTATTTTGTGTTTCTGGAAGAGGAGAACTTCATTTATCTATTCTAATAGAAAATATGAGAAGAGAAGGATATGAATTAGAAGTATCTCGACCAAAAGTTATATTTAAAAAAATAAATAATATAAAACAAGAACCATTTGAAAATGTTGTTTTAGATATTGAAGAAAAAAATCAAGGAGTGATAATGAAATATTTAGGTGAAAGAAAAGGAGAAATAAAAAATATGATTTCAGATAATAAAGGAAGAGTAAGATTAGAATATGTTCTTTCTAGTAGAGCTCTTATTGGCTTTAGATCTGAACTAACTAATATAACTTCTGGTACAGGTTTATTTTGTTCATCATTTAGTCATTATGAAAAATTATCTAATATTAATATTGGTCAAAGAAGAAATGGTGTATTAATTTCAAATAATACAGGATATGCTGTTGCTTTTGCATTATTTAATTTACAAGATCGAGGAAAATTATTTCTAGGTCACGGAGCTCATGTTTATCAAGGTCAAATTATCGGCATGCATAGTAAATCTAATGATTTAACAGTTAATTGTTTATCTGGAAAAAAACTAACAAATATGAGAGCTTCAGGAACAGATGAAGCAATTAATTTAATTAAACCTATAATTTTTACATTAGAACAAGCAATGAGCTTTATAAATGATGATGAATTAATAGAAATAACACCAAAATCTATTAGATTAAGAAAAAAATTTTTAACAGAAAATCAAAGAAAATGTGCATTTAGAAAAAAATAAAAAAATTATTTTTTTAATAAATTTTTAATTAATTTTTTATATTTTATATTTTGATATTGAGTTAATAATTTTTCAGAATAAATAATAGATTGCAAATCAGAAATTGAATTTTTAAAATTATCATTTATGATTAAATAATCATATTCTAAATAATGAATCATATCATTAAAAAAATTTTTCATTCTTCTTAATATTACCGATTTTTTATCTTGATTTCTATAATATAATCTATTTAATAATTCTTTCTTTGAAGGAGGTAACAAAAAAATACTTTTTGAAAAAGGAAATATTTTTTTAATTTGTTTTGAACCTTGCCAATCTATATCTAATAAAATATCTTTTTTTTTAATAAGAATTTTTTTAATTTTTTTTAAAGATGTTCCATAATAATTATTGAAAACTTTAGCATATTCTAAAAATTTATTTTTTTTAATCATATATTTAAATTTTTTTTTAGATATAAAATAATAATCTAATTTATTTTTTTCTTTAGATCTAATTTTTCTAGTAGTATAAGAAATAGATTTTGTTATATTTATTTTTTTTTCTTTTTTTAAAAAATATTTTATTAAACTAGATTTTCCTACACCACTTGGTGCAGAAATAACAAAAATGTTTCCTTGATTAATCATAATTAATTTATATACTCAAAAATGTTTAAGATTTTTAAAAAAATATAATTTATATATTTAAAAAAATAATAATTTTTAAAATTTAATTTATATTTTTATAATATTTATATATTTTAAAAATTTAATTTTAAAAATATAATTTTTAAATATATAAATATTAATTAATTTAATTAATTATAATAAATTTTTAAAATAAAAATTATTAATTTTATAAATATTATGTATTTTAAATACACAATTTAATACTACTTGAACATATGTTATTTTATTTATTATTACTGAAGATAATAATATTCCTTTTTTTATCCAAGATCTTTTAATCTTAACATATACAAAATTTCCAGGAGAAAATATACTACTTGTAGAATTTTCATCTCTACAATATAAACTAGATAAAATATTTTTATTAAGATTTTTATATTTAATTTTTGAAATATTTTCTTGACCAATATAACATCCTTTATTAAAATCTATAGATTTTTTAAATTTATCTAAATTAATTTCTTGAGGAAAAAAAAGTAATGAAGTTTTTTTTTCAATAATGGGTATATTTTTTTTAATATGTATAAATAAAATTTTTTTTTCATCATTTAAAAAATTAAATTTTATAAATTTATTTTTTAAAAAATCTAAATTTTTATTAAAAGAAATTAATAAAAAAATTTTTTTTAAAAAATTTAAAAAAATAATAGTTATATTTTTTTTATGAATTACTGGATTTTTTTTATTTGGTAAAACTTTAAAAAATTTTTTTAATTGAATATAAGAAGATTTTTTGAATATTCCTAACAAATAACATTTATTATATTTTTTTATTTTTACATTAAAAAAAACTGAATATTTTTTCATAGCTTGTATTTGAACATCACATATACTTTTTCTTAATATATAAAAATAATTATTATTTTTTTTAAAAATAATTAATGTACTTATAATTCTTCCTTGATAGTTACAATGACCACAAAAAATATATTTATTTTCTTTTAAAAAATTTATATTAGAAGTAATTTGATTTTGTAAATATTTTTTTGAATCTTTTCCTGAAATTTTAACTATATTCCAATTATTTAAATTAAAAATAGAAAATAATTTTTTTTTTACAGAATATATTTTATTTTTTTTTAAAATTATTTTTTTCATAAAGTTTCTTTAAATAAAAATTTTTAAAATTTTTTAAAATTTATATATTAAAAAATAGAAGAATAAATAATATATTAAAAATTCATTATTTAAAAGAAATTTTTATTATAAATTTTAAAATATATAAAATATTTTAAAATTATTTAAATAAAATATATTAAATTTTTAATTTTATTTAATTAAAATCTATATAATATGTAAATATTTTTCAATAAAATAATTTATACTATAAAATTTAAATAAGTGATAAAGTAAATGAAAAAAATAAAATACATTTTAGAAAAAATATTAAAATATACAAAAATAAATAAAAAACTTAGGAAATATCTTTGAATTAAAAAAAATAAAAAGAAAATTTTTAGAAATCAATATAAAGTTAGAAAATAAAAAAAAATGGAATAATTTTAATTATATAAAAAAATATAATAAAAAAAAAAAAAAATTATTTAAAAAAATTTATTTATTAAAATATATTAAAAATAAAATTAAAGAAAATAAAAATTTATTAAAATTATCTCTTGAATTATCAGATGTATCTCTTTTAAAAGATATACAAAATTCACTTAAAAAAATTAAAAAAAAAATTAATTATTTAAAATTTAAAAATATGTTTATTAAAAAAATAGATAAAAAAAATTGTTATCTTGAAATTCAATCAGGTTCAGGAGGAATAGATTCTCAAGATTGGTCAAAAATTTTATTAAAAATGTATTTAAATTGGACATATAAAAAAAAATTTAAAACACAAATAATTAATATCATACATGATGAATTGAATGGAATTAAATCTGCAACAATTAAAATTAAAGGAAAATATGCTTTTGGTTGGTTAAGAACAGAATCAGGAATACATAGATTAGTAAGAAAAAGCCCATTTAATTCAGAAAACAAAAGACATACTTCATTTAGCTCAGTATATATATATCCAATTATTAAAAAAAAAAATATTAATGAAATAAAAAAATCTGATTTAAAAATAGATGTATATAAATCATCTGGTTCAGGTGGTCAACATGTAAATAAAACAGAATCTGCTGTTCGAATTAAACATATTCCAACAGGAATTGTTGTTCAATGTCAAAATAATAGATCTCAACATAAAAATAAAAAACAAGCAATACAACAAATCAAATCTAAAATATTAAATATTGAAATAAAACAAAAAAAAAAAGAAAAAAAAGAAATTGATAAAAAAAAATATGAAATTAAATGGGGAAATCAAATTAGATCATACATATTAGATGATTCTAGAATCAAAGATTTAAGAACAGGTTTAGAAACTAAAAATATACACAATTTTTTAAATGGAAAAATTGATAAATTCATAAAAAAAAGTTTAAAATTAGGATTTTAAAAAAAAAAAAAAATGAAAAAAAACGAAAAAATAAAATCTAAAAAAAAAATAATTATAAATAACGAATTTAAAATTAGAAAAAAAAAATTAAAATTATTAAAAAAAAATGGTTTTAATTTTCCAAATAATTTTTTCAAAAATTATTTATCAAAAGAAATTTTTATAAAATATAATTCATATAATAGAACATCGTTAAAATTAATTAATTTATCGGTTAAAATTGCTGGAAGAATTATTCAAAAAAGAATTATGGGAAAATCTACATTTATTCGTTTACAAGATTCAAAAGGACAAATTCAAATATATTATTCTATAAATTCTATTCAAAAAAAAAAAAATGATTATATTGAATTTAAAAATTTAGATTTAGGTGACATTATAGGAGTAAAAGGTATTTTATTTAAAACAAAAACAAATGAATTAACTATTCATTGTAAAAAATTTATATTACTTAATAAATCACTTAGACCTCTTCCTGAAAAATGGCATGGATTAATAAACAAAGAAACTAGATATAGAAAAAGATATATTGATTTTATTTCTAATACAAAATTAAAAAAAATTTTTATAAATAGAGCAAAAATTATTTCATCCATTAGAAAATATATGGAAAAAAAAAATTTTTTAGAAGTAGAAACTCCAATGCTACATAATATACCTGGTGGGGCAATTGCTAAACCATTTATTACAAAACATAATTCATTAAATAAAAAAATGTATTTAAGAATTGCTCCAGAACTATATTTAAAAAGATTAATAATAGGAGGATTTGAAAAAATATTTGAAATTAATAGAAATTTTAGAAATGAAGGAATATCTTCTCGTCATAATCCAGAATTTACAATGATGGAAATGTATGTTGCATATACTAATTATACATATTCAATGAAATTCTTAAAAAAATTAATTATATATATATCAAAAAAAATAAATAAAAAAAAAATAATACAATATCAAAATTATACTTTTAATTTAAATAAACCATTTCAAAAATTTACAATGAAAGAATCAATTCTTAAATTTAATAATAATATTTCAAAAGAAGATTTAAAAGATTTATCAAAAATTAAAAAAATTGCTCAATTATTAAAAATAAAATTAAAAAAGAAATGGAAATTAGGAAAAATTATTACTGAAATATTTGAAAAAACAGTAGAAAAAAAATTAATATATCCTACATTTATTACAGAATATCCAATTGAAGTCTCTCCATTAGCAAAAACAAACAATAAAAATAAAAATATTACTGATAGATTTGAATTTTTTATTGGTGGATATGAAATAGCAAATGGGTTTTCAGAATTAAATGATTCTCAAGAGCAAAAAAAAAGATTTACTAAACAAACTCAAATAAACTTAAATAAAACATACGATAAAGATTATATATTAGCATTAGAACATGGACTTCCTCCAACATCTGGATTAGGAATTGGAATAGATAGATTAACAATGATATTTACTAATCAAAAAAATATAAAAGATGTAATACTTTTTCCAACTATGAGAAATATAAAAAAATAAATTAAAATAAAAATATGAAAATTAATAAAAAAAAAATAATAAATAAAAAACATATTTTATCTGCAATAAAAATATATAAATCACCATTTTGGATGTATGATTATAAAAAAATTAAAGAAAAAATTTTTCAATTAAAAAAATTTGATATTATTAGATTTGCTCAAAAATCTTGTTCTAATATTCATATATTAAAAATTATGAAAAAATATGGAACAAAAATTGATGCTGTTTCATTAGGAGAAATAGAAAGAGCTTTAAAGGCTGGATTTAAAGGAAATTGTAATGATATTGTTTATACATCAGATATTATAGAAAATGAAACATTAAAAAAAGTAATTAAATACAATATTCCAGTAAATATTGGATCTATAGATATGATTAAAAAAATTGGAAAAAAATCAAAAAATCATAAAATATGGTTACGAATTAATCCTAGATTTGGAGATGGACATAATAAAAAAACAAATACTGGTGGAAAAAATAGTAAACATGGAATTTGGAATACAAAAAAAGCTATTAATTTAATAAAAAAATATCATTTGAAATTAATAGGTTTACATATGCATATTGGATCTGGAGCTAATTATTTTCATTTAAAAAAAGTATGCAATTCAATGATTAAACAAGCAATATTAATAAATAAAAAAATTAATTTTATATCTGCTGGAGGAGGACTAACAATACCTTATAAAATTCATGAAAAAGAAATAAATATTAAAAATTATTTTAAAATATGGAATAAATCTAAAAAAATTATAGAAAAAAAATTAGAATGTTCAATAAAATTAGAAATTGAACCTGGAAGATTTTTAGTTGCAGAATCTGGAATTTTAATATCTCAAATACAAAGTATTAAAAAAGTAAAAAATAGGATTTTTGTTTTAGTAAACGTTGGATTTAATGATTTAATTAGACCAGTTTTATATGGAAGTTATCATTATATATCTATTCTTCCAATAGACAATAGAAAAATAAATTATTCTAATACAATAAATGTAATTATTGGAGGACCATTATGTGAATCTGGAGATATTTTTACTCAAAAAGAAAATAGTAAAATATATACTATTAAACTTCCAATAATAAAAAGAGGAGATTATATAATATTTCATGATGTTGGAGCTTATGGAGCATCTATGTCTTCAAATTATAATAGTAGACCATTAATTCCAGAAATTTTATTTAAAGATAATAATTTTATTCAAATTCGAAGAAAACAAACTATTAAAGAAATGTTATCTTTAGAAATGTAAAAATAAAAAAATTATTTTAAAAAATATGTTTATTAATATATAAAAATTTTTTATATTATTTTATATTTATTATATAAAATTAATTTATTTATCTTAAAAATAATTTATTTTTTTATAATTAAATTTTTAAATAAATTTAAAAATATAAATAATTTATAAAAATATATTAAAATATTATCTTTTATACATTATTTATATTTAAAAAATAATAATAATTTATTAAAAATTTTTTAAATAAAAATAAATTTTATATTTTTATAAAAAATATAAATAAAAAAATTATATATTTAAAAAAAAATTTTAATTTTGAATATAAAAAATAAATAAAATTTGAATAAAAAAAAATATGAAAAAAATACATATAAAAACATGGGGTTGTCAAATGAATGAATATGATTCCTCTATCATATTCAAAGTACTAAAAAAACACTTTAATTGCAAATATACAAATTTAGCAGAAAAATCAGATATTATTATACTAAACACATGTTCAATCAGAGAAAAAGCGCAAGAAAAACTTTTTCATCAATTAGGAAGATGGAAAAATTTAAAAAAAAAAAAAAACATTATTATTGCAGTTGGAGGATGTGTTGCTGTACAAGAAAAAGAAAATATTTATAAAAGATCTCCTTTTGTTGACATTATCTTTGGCCCAAAAACTATTCATAAATTACCAAAAATGATTAGTAAATTTAAACAAAATAAAAAAAATATTATTAATATAAAAGAAAATAAATTAAAAAAATTTAACTTCTTTAAAATAAATAAAACAAAAAAAATTAGTTCATATATTTCAATTATGGAAGGTTGTAATAAGTGTTGTTCATTTTGTATAGTTCCTCATACAAGAGGAAAAGAAATAAGTCGATCACCTGAAAAAATTATTGATGAATCTAAATTTTTATCAAAAAATGGAACAAAAGAAATTATTTTACTTGGACAAAATGTAAATTCTTATAAAGGAATTTTTTCAAATGGAAAAAATTGTAAATTATCTAAACTTATTGAAATTATTTCAAAAATTAATAAAATAAAAAGAATACGATTTACTACAAGTAATCCAATGGAATTTACACAAGATTTAATAGAAATATATAATAAAACAAATAAATTAGTAAGTTATTTGCACTTACCGGTACAAAGTGGATCAAATAAAATATTAAAAAAAATGAGAAGGTCATATTCAATTTCTAAATATAAAAAAATAATAAATAAATTAAAATTAATTCGACCAAATATTCAAATAACTTCTGATTTTATAATAGGTTTTCCTGGAGAAACAGAAAAAGATTTTAAAAAAACACTACAATTAATTAAAGATATAAAATTTGATATGAGTTTTAGTTTTATTTATTCGCCAAGACCAGGAACTCCAGCAATAAGATTAAAAGATAATATAAGTTTAAAAGAAAAAAAAAAGAGATTATATATTCTTCAAAAAAAAATTAAATATAATACAAATTTTTGGAGTCAAAAAATGATTGGAACTTATCAAGAAGTTTTGGTTGAAAAAAGTATATATAAAAAAAATATATTAAAATTATTTGGAAAAACTCAAAATAATAGAATTGTAATCTTTAAAGGTCCTTTAAATTTAATTGGAAAAATAGTTTTTGTAAAAATTTATAAAGCATCATTATATAAATTAAAAGGAAAAATAAAACAAAATAACCATTATTATTAAACAATTAAAATATTTTAAATTAATAAAAAAAATGATAAAAATAAATATACAAAATACTTGTAAAAATAAAAAAAATATTCCTAATAAAAATATAATAAAAAAATGGATAAAAAAAATATTACAAAAAAATATTAAAAAATCAATTATTACTATTAGGATTGTTAAAAAAAAAGAAATTAAAAAACTAAATTATATATATAGAAAAAAAAATAAAACAACTAATATTTTATCATTTTTAATAATTGATAATAAAAAAAATAATAATTCATTATTAGTAGGAGATTTAATTATTTGTAATAGTGTTTTAAAAAAAGAATCTAAACAATATAATATAAAAATATTAGAACGTTGGTCTCATATTATTGTTCATGGAATTTTACATTTAATTGGATATCAACATAATAATTTATTAAATAAAAAAAAAATGGAATATTTAGAAATAAAAAAAATGATTTCTTTAGGATTTAAAAATCCATATTTATATTTTAAAAAATAATTTTTTATTATAAATAAAATTTATATATATTAAAAATTTAAAAAAAAAATTTATATTATAATTACTAATGAGAAATAAAAAAAATGCATAAAAATAATAAAAAAGGATTCATTTCTTTACTTTTAAAAAATTTTTTTTTTATCAACCAAAAAATATAAAAGAATTTAAAATCATAGTAAAAGAAGCTAAAAAAAATAAATTAATTAATAGTCATACTTTAAGTATTATAAATGGAGCAATTAATATAGAAAATAAAAAAGTAAAAGATATTATGATACCTAGAATTAAAATAATAAGATTAAAAATAAATTATACATTAAATCAATGTTTAAAAAAAATAATTAAATCATCACATTCTAGATTTCCAATAATAAATTATGATAATAATTATATAAATGGATTTTTAATGGCAAAAGATTTACTTCAATATATACAAAATAAAAATAAAATTTTTTCATTAAAAAATTTAATTAGACCTCCTGTAATAGTTCCAGAAAGTCAAAGTTTAAATAGAATTTTAAAAGAATTTCGATTAAAAAGAAATCATCTAGCTATAGTTGTAGATGAGTTTGGAATCATTACTGGTTTAATAACTATAGAAGATGTATTAGAAGTAATTTTAAAAAAACTATAAAAAAATAAAATTTTTTTTTTATTTATTAAAACTTTTAAAAATTTAATTTTAATATAAGATAAAATATGAAAAAAAAATATGATCCAAATAAAATAGAAAAAAAAATACAATACAAATGGGAAAAAGAAAAAACTTTTAATGTATATGAAAATTTAAAAAAAAAAAAATATTATTGTTTACCAATGTTACCTTATCCATCAGGAAATTTACATATTGGACATGTTAGAAATTACACTATTAGTGATGTTATTTCTAGATATCATCGAATGTTAGGAAAAAATGTTTTACAACCTATTGGATGGGATTCTTTTGGTTTGCCTGCTGAAGAAGCTGCAAAAAAAAATAATAAAAATCCATATAATTGGACAAAAAAAAATATTTTTTACATGAAAAAACAATTAAAAAAACTAGGTTTAAGTTATGATTGGAGTAGAGAAATTTCAACATGTGATCCAAATTATTACAAATGGGAACAATGGTTTTTTATTAAATTATATAAAAAAAAATTAGTTTATAAAAAAAGAGCATTAGTTAAATGGTGTCCAAAAGATAATACAGTTTTAGCAAACGAACAAGTTATAAAAGGAAAATGTTGGAGATGTGATACAAAAATTAAATTAAAAAAACTATCACAATGGTTTTTAAAAATAACAAAATACGCAGAAAATCTATATAAAGGAATAAAATTACTTCAAGGATGGCCTAAAAAAGTTAAAATAATGCAAAAAAATTGGATTGGAAGGACAAAAGGAATAGAATTAAATTTTAAAATTAAAAATAGCAAAAATATAATTAAAGGATATACAACTAAACCTTATAGCATATTAGACTCAAAATATTTAGCAATATCACCAGATAATAAATATATAAAAAAATTAATTAAAAAAGATATTATAATTAAAAAATTTATAAATAAACAATTAAAAAAATTAACATCTACATCAAATTTTAAAAATATTCAAAATATTGGAATTAATACAAAAAAAATAGCAATTCATCCATTAAATAAAAAAGAATTACCAATATGGATTGCAAATTTTGTTTTTATAAAATATGGAACCAATATAATAATCGCATCTCCAAAATATAGTTTAAGTGAATTAAATTTTTATAATAAAAATTTAAATAAAAAAAAATATATTTATTTAAAAAAAAAAAATTTAAAAAAAAATGAAAATAAATCAAAATGTATAATTAAAAAAATTATAAAAAAAAAAATTGGAAAAAAAAAAATTAAATATAAAATTCAAGACTGGAATATTTCTAGACAAAGATATTGGGGAACACCTATACCAATAGCAATTAATAAAGATAATTCTATTACTCCTGTTCCAAAAAAAAAATTACCAATTAAATTACCTAAATTTAATAAAAATTTTAATTATATTAAACAATCTAAAATAAAAATAAATGGAATAAATACTAAAATAGAAAAAGATACATTTGATACATTTGTAGAATCATCATGGTATTATGCAAGATATACGTGTCCAAATAATTCTAAAAAAATGTTAGATTCATTTACATCAAAATATTGGTTGCCTGTTGATCAATACATTGGAGGAATCGAACACGCAACAATGCATTTAATATATTTTAGATTTTTTCATAAATTATTATATGATTTTAATTTAGTTAATACAAATGAACCTGTTAAAAAATTGTTATGCCAAGGTATGGTTTTATCTAATGCATTTTATTATTTAAAAAAAAACAATACAAGAGTTTGGATAAATTCAAAAAAAATTTCTATAAAATTTGATAAAAAAAATAATATTATATCAATTTCAAAATTTAAAAAAAGAAAAATATTTCATGCAGGAATGATTAAAATGTCCAAATCTAAAAATAATGGAATTGAACCAAAAAAAGTTATTCAAAAATATGGAGCAGATACAATTAGATTATTTATAATGTTTTCTGCACCAGTAGAATCTGACTTACAATGGAATGATCTTGGAATAAAAGGAATATATAAATTTTTAAATAAACTTTGGAAATTTAGTTACTTAATTAATAAATTATTTAAACAAAAAAAAATAAATAAAAATAAAATATTAAATAAAAAACAAAAAAAAATTTATTTTCATTTAAATAAAACAATATTTGATGTTTCTAAAGATATTCATATTAGGCAATCATTTCATACAGCTATATCTAGAATTATGAAATTTTTTAAATATATAAAACAAATTAATATACAAAATTATTATGAATATTTTATAATTAGAAAATCACTTATTATTATTTTAAAATTACTATATCCATTTATTCCTCATTTTAGTTATTCAATTCTTTCATCATTCAAAAAAAAATTTTATATTAATATTAATAAATGGCCAAAAATAAATAAAAAATTTTTAAAAAAAAAATTTATAAAAATTATTATACAAATTAATGGAAAAATGTGTTGTATTATAAAAACAAAAAAAAATTTATCTCAAAAAAAAATATTAAAAATATCTTTAAAAGATAATTTTGTAATTAAAAAACTAAATAAAAAAAAAATTATAAAAAATTTTTTTATTCCTAATAAAATTTTAAATTTAATTACATCTAATTAAAAAATTTTTATAAAAAATATTTATTTTAAATAAAAAAAAAAAAAAATGAAAAAAAATGATATAATTAATAATATTTATAAAGAAAATAAATCTTTTTATATAATATATGGAAAAGAATATTTTTTAATAGAAAAATATAAAGACTTAATATTAGAAAAATTTAAAAATGAAAAAATAAAAAATTTTAAAAATGTTGAAATAAATAATAATAAAAACTGGAAAAATTTTTTTTATCAATGTCAAAAAAAAAATTTTTTTTATAAAAAAAAAATAATAATATTAAAAATTAATATAAAAAATATAGATAATAAAATTTTAAAAAAAATAAAAAAAAAAAAATTTATAACTAATTCTAATATAATAATAATAATTTTAAATAAATCAAATTATATAAAAATAATAAATTATCATTATAAAAAAAAAATTTTTTCAAATTCATTATTGATCCCTTGTTTTAATCTTTCAAAATATGAATTTTTTAAATGGATAAAAAAATATTTAAAAACTATAAATATTGATTATAAATCTCAAAATTTTTTATATAAAAGATTTAAAAATAATATTTTATTATTAAATCAAAATTTAGATATTTTATCTTTAATTTTTTTTAAAAAAAAAATAACTAAAAAAAAAATTGAAAAAATATTATTTTATGATAAAATTTATACAATTTTTGAATGGATAAATAATTTACTTTTAGGAAACAAAAAAAAATCTTTAATTATATTACATACATTATATAAATTTAAAATACATCCATTAATTATTATTAAACATTTAGAAAATCAATTAATAAATTTAATTTTATTTAAAAAAAATATAAATAAAATAAAAGAAATTTTTAAAAAAAAAAAAATATGGAAAAATAATCAAAAATTATATCTTAGATCAATTAAAAAAAATAGTTATTTAAATTTTTTAAAAATAATTAAATCATTAAATTGGATAAAAAAATCAATTAAAAATATAGAAGAAGAATCTATATGGATAATATTAAAAGAAATATCTATTTTTTTTAATTAAAAAATTTTTTAAACAAAAAAATAATATAAAAAAATGAATAAAAATAATAAAAAAAAAATATTTAATTTAAATGGTTATAGATGCCCGGATACAATGTTATTTTTAAGAAAAAAACTCCGATCAATAAAAATCGGAGAAATTATTTTAATTATTTCAGATGATATTACTCTTAAAAAAGAAATAGTTTTTTTATGTAATTTTTCAAATTTTATTTTGTTAAAATCTAAAACATATAAAATTCCATATTCTTATATTATAAAAAAAAAAAAATAAAAAATTATTAAATTAAAAAATTTAACATTCTTCTTAATGGTTCTGCAGCACCCCATAATAATTGATCACCTATAGAAAAAGCAGAAAAATAATTATTACCTAGACTTAATTTTTTTATTCTTCCAATAGGAATATTTAAAGTTCCTGTAACGGATAATGGAGTTAATTTTTCTAAACTATTTTTTTTATTATTTTTAATAACTTTAACCCATTTATTATTACTAGAAATAATATTTTCTATATTTTTTAAATCTATATTTTTATTTAATTTAATTATAAAAGATTGACTATGACAACGTAAAGAACCAACTCTCACACATGTTCCATCAATTAATATTTTTTTATTTTTTTTTAAAGATAAAATCTTATTAGTTTCTGCTTCCATTTTCCATTCTTCCTTACTTTGACCATTATTCATTTCACCATCAATCCATGGAATTAAATTTAAAATTAAAGGTACTATAGAATGAGTTTTTGGAAAATTATTTTTTTTAAAAATTTTTGAAATATTTTTTTCAATTTCTAAAATTGATTGTGAAATAAAAGTATTATAAGAAAAATATTTATTTAAAAAACATATTTGATTCAATAAATCTAATATATATCCAGATCCTCCACCAGAAGCTGCTTGATAGGTAGAAAAAGAAATCCATTTAATTAATTTTTTTTTAAATAAACCACCTAAAGCTAACATCATTAAACTGACAGTACAATTTCCACCAACAAAGGTTTTTATTCCTTTATCAATAGATTTAATAATATTTTTATTATTAATTGGATCTAATATAATAACTGAATCATTTTGCATTCTTAAATCTGAAGCAGCATCAATCCAATATCCAGACCATCCATATTTTCTTAATTTATAATATATTTTATTTGTATATGAACTTCCTTGACATGTTAAAATAATATCTAAATCATTTAATTCTTCTATTTTGTATGCATCTTTTAAAAATTTATTTTTAAAAAAATTATTATAATTTGGATTTTTTAAACCCACTTGAGAGGTTGAAAAAAAAATAAAATTAAAGTTAGAAAAATCTTTTTTTTTAATAATTCTTTCTAATAAAACCGATCCTACCATTCCTCTCCATCCAATAAATCCAACATTTTTTTTCATAATATTTAAATACGATTAAATTTTTATAAAAATTTTTATTAATACATTTATTTATTAAAAAAAAATAATCATCCTCATAAGTTAAAAAAATATAATTTATAAAATATATTTAAAATTTTTATAATAATTTTATATTATATACTTCTCTTTAAAAAAATATAATTAATTTTTTTAAAATAATTTATTCATATTAAAATATAATAATATATAATTATTTATATATAAATTTAAAAATAATATTTTTTATAAAAATAGGAATAAAATATGAAAAAAATGATTTCTACGGTTATATTATTAATTTTAATTATGGATCCATTAGGAAACTTACCAATTTTTATGACTATTTTAAAAAATTTTAATTCTAAAAAAAGAAGAATAATAATAATTAGAGAAATGTTAATTTCTTTATTAATTATGACAATTTTTTTATTTTCTGGAGAAAATATACTTAATTTTTTAAATTTAAAAACTGAAACAGTATCTATTTCTGGTGGAATTATTTTATTTTTTATTTCAATAAAAATGATTTTTCCAAACGAGGAAATAAAAAATAAAAAAGAAATATTAAAAGATGAACCATTTTTAGTTCCTTTAGCTATTCCATTAGTTGCTGGACCATCTATATTAGCAACTTTAATGTTATTATCACATCAAAATTCAAATTATATAAAATGTATTTTTATAGCATTATTAATAGCATGGACTATTACATTAATTACATTATTAATGTCTGACATATTTTTAAAAATTTTTGGTAAAAAAGTAGTTAATGTATTAGAACGATTAATGGGATTAATATTAATTATGTTATCTACTCAAATGTTTTTAGATGGAATTAAAAAATGGTTTTATAATTAATTTTTATTAAAAATTTTATAAAAAATTTTTTTTAAATAATATATGTTAAAATATTATAATTAAATATATTAAAAATAGTTTTTTACAAAAATATATATAATTTTATAAAAAAAATATTAAATAAATTTATAATTTTATAAAATTTATTTTTATAATACAATAAATTTATTTTTGTATTAAAAAATTTTTTAAAAAATATTTTAAAACCTTCTTAATTATATAAGATTAAAAATATGAATATAAATGATATAACAAAAATTAATATATATAAAAAAAAAATATTAATTAGATTAGATTTAAATGTTCCAATGAAGAAAAATAAAATTACATCATATGAAAGAATTAATTCTTCTCTTAAAACTATTAAATTTGCATTAAAAAATAAATCAAAAATTATAATTTTATCTCATTTAGGTCGTCCAACAGAAGGATTATTTAAAAAAAAATACTCTTTATTACCTATTGTAAATTATTTAAAACAAAAATTTCCAAATGTTATAATTCATTTTAAAAAAAATATAAATAAAAAATATAAAATTAATTATGGAGAAATTTTAATTTTTGAAAATGTAAGATTTAATATTGGAGAAAAAAATAATGATAAAATATTATCAAAAAAATATGCATCTTTATGTGAAGTATTTGTTAT